>CALXGL010000139.1 GCA_944387825.1 uncultured Oscillospiraceae bacterium
GTCGCCCGCAGGACGGACAGGCTTGAAGAAAACGCCAGGCAGATAGCCGCTGAGTACGGCGTCAAGGTCTATCCGCACTATATAGACCTGCGCGACGCCAAGTCCGTGGAGGACTGCGTTGCCGACGTGGTAAAGCACTACGGAAAGATTGACATCCTTGTCAACGCAGGCGGCTGCGGCGGCTCCAGCGACCCCACCACCATGACCGACGACCAGTGGTATTTCGTTGTCGACACTGACCTCACCGGCCTCTTCCGCCTCTGCCGCGAGGTAGCGAAGCAGTCGATGGTTCCCAACAACTACGGCCGCATAGTCAATGTCTCCTCCATTCACGGCTTTGTCTCCCGCAAGAACGCCTGGACCGCGCCGTACTGCGCTGCCAAGGGCGGCGTGCACATGATGACCAAGGCCCTCGCCAACGACTGGGGCAAGTATGACATCACCGTCAACTGCATAGCCCCGGGCTACTTCCCGAGCGAGCTCACCGAAAAGTACATCGACGCCGACTGGTTCACCCAGCTGCACGTGGATCGCTGCCCCAAGGGCCGCCACGGCATCACCGGCGAGATGGACGGTCTGTGCGTTTACTTCGCCTCTCCCTGCTGCTCCTACACCACCGGCCAGGTTGTTGCCGTTGACGGCGGCTGGACCTGCAACTGATTGCTGTTACTGAGAAAGGAGAAAACATGGCTGTTAATCAGAAACTCCCGAGCCGCACAGGCATACTCGTCAGGGCTCTGATAATCCTCTTCGTCGGCGGTATGGTCAACTCCGCCGCCGTGTTCGTCAACCCGCTCGCCCAGCACTACGGCTGGACCACCGAGTCCGTCGCCGGCGTCATCACCTTCATGGCCACGATGCAGACCCCCGGCCACATCCTCAGCGGCTGGATGCTTGGCAAGGTCGGCGCCAAGAAGACGCTCATAATAGGCTGCATCCTGCTCGGCGCCGCCTTCGCCGTCTCCGGCCTTGTGCCGGCGAACGCCCCCTGGCTGCTCTACATAAGCTTCAGCGTGTTCCAGGGTCTCGGCGTCGGCTTCACCTACACCGGCGCCACCTACTGCGCCACCGGCTGGTATCCTGACAAGCGCGGCCTGACCTCCGGCCTCTGCATGGCTTTCAACGGCGGCTCCGCCACCTTCCTCGCCCCGCTGGTCGCCAAGATAATCGAGTCCACCGGCATCATCGCCACCCTCTACATCGTGGGCATCGGCGTCATCATCATCGGCGTCGTCTCCGCCATCGGCCTGCGTACCGCCCCCAGCGGTTACGTCCCCGAGGGCTGGCAGCAGAAGGTTGCCACCGCCGCCGAGGAGGAGAAGCTCAAGGCCACCCAGCTCGAGAGCCTCACTCCGGCCCAGGCCTTCAAGACCCGCGCCTACTGGCACCTGTTCCTCGGCTACGGCCTCTTCCCGACGATGTACATCATCTGCTACCCCCGTTTCTCCGTCCTTATCTCCGACGCCGGCTTCTCCGTAACCGCCGCCACCCTCGGCGTTTCCCTCTACAGCGCCTCCAACGTCATAAGCCGCTTCCTCTTCGGCGCGCTTATTGACAAGATTGGCTATCGCAAGGTCTACACCCTCTGCGGCGTGTGCTGCGTTGCCGCGGCCGTCTGCCTGATGTTCGCCAACAGCCTCTTCATGTTCTACGCGGCCTACGTGCTGCTGGCCTTCGGCTTCGGCCCCACCAACAGCTGCCACCCCGTGGCCGTCCAGGAGACCTTCGGCTCCAAATACGCCGGCGGCATCTTCGGCATCTGCATGCTCGGCTACATGGTGATATGCACGATTATCTCCCCGAGGATAAGCTCCGCTCTCGTAAGCGCCACCGGCGACTACACCGCTTCCATGATTTTCGCCATCGTGGCCTGCGTTGCCGCCGTCGCGGTCTACACCACGATCCCCATGCCGAAGCGCCGCACCCTCGCCGAAGTCGAGGCCGAGGAGGCTGCCAAGAAGTAATTCCGGTTACCCGTACTCACGAGAACAACCGCGTAAAACGCGGTTGTTCTCGCGCGGTTAGAGACACCCTGTGAGATAAGGAGAAATTTTTGTGGGTATTATAGGCTGCCTGTTAGGCTTCCTGATTGTCATAATTTTCTGCTATAAGGACTGGTCCGTCTACATAGCTACCATAGTCGGCGCGGCGGTTGTCATGCTGTTCAACTGGCTGCCCTTCATAGACACGCTTACCGGAGACTTCATCGAAGGCATGTTCGTGCCTATACAGAGCTTCTTCTTCATACTGCTGTTCGGCAACATACAGGCGAAGGTCTACTCCGTCAGCGGCGCGGCCTACGCCATCGCCGAGTCCATAATGTCGGTGCTGCTCAAGCCCGGCGCCAGCAATACCCGTAAGAACGTTATAGCCATTTCCGTGCTCCTCGTGATAGGCATCGTGCTGTGCATGGGCGGAATCAACGCCAGCGTGTTCATCGTCCTCATGTACCCGATAGCCCTCACAATCTTCGAGCACTGCGACATCCCCAAGCGCTTTATCCTCGGCGTTCTCGGCGCCTGCTCCTACACCTTCACGCTTACCATGCCCGGCAGCCCCCAGGTCACGAACGTGGCCGCGATGTCCGCCCTCGGCACGAGCGCGGATGTGGCCGCCGTCCCCGGCCTTGTTGGCGCGGCGGTTGAGATTGTCGTCACGCTGGTGCTGCTGAACCTGCTTATAAACCGTGGCCGCGCCAGGGGCGAGCACTTCCAGCTGCATCCTCTGGACCCGCACTATGACGCGCGTTCGCCCAAGCCCAGGTTCTGGGTTGCAATACTTCCGCTTATTATCCTCTTTGTCCTCTTCAATGTGGTCAAGGTGGACATCAATATCTGCATTATAATCAGCACCGCCATATCCATCCTGCTCTTCTGGCCCCAGCTGCACGGCGCGAGCATACGCGAGCTGCTGAGCACCGGCGCTTCGGAGTCCATACACATGTCCATGACCGTCGCGGCAATCTGCGGCTTCGCCGGTGTCGTCACCAACACCGAGGCCTTCACCGCCATGCTGGACTTCATGGTCGGGCTGGACATGTCCCCCATGCTGATATGCGCCATCGTCGTGGCCGTAATGTGCATGCTCACCGGCGGCTCCTCCACCGGCCAGCTCGTTTCACTGCCGCTGATAGCCCCTAGGCTGCTTGACCTCGGCCTCAATGTGGGCGCAATCCACCGCATCGCCTGTTTCGCGGCTACAACGCTCGACTCGCTGCCGTACTCCGGCGCGATACTCATGCTGCTGCCTCTCTGCCATATGAAGCTGCGCGAGGTCTATCCGCCGCTCTTTATAACGACGGTCGTCGCTACAACCAGCGGCACCATAGCGGTTATAATAACCTGCGCTCTCTTCCCGGGACTGACCTGAGACGTCCCCGGTTAAGGGCCTGATGCGGGCGGGACACGGGAGAGATTTCGTCCTGCCTGAAGATAAAACAGCGGAGCGTCTGCGCTCCGCTGTTTTGCTGTTCCGCATGAGGGCGGAAAAGTGAAGGGCGCTCCAGAGCCGGGCCGGGGCCCGGCTTTTATTTTGGCTGGATTTTCGCGGCGAAATGGTGTAAGATATTCGGGCGAATACAGGCAAAGGAGCGGGCCATGGCCATATACGACGACAGGACATTTTTCGAAAGCTACGCCGAAATGCCGCGTTCGCGTTTCGGACTCGGCGCGGCGGGGGAGTGGGCGCAGTTCGAGAAGCTGCTGCCGCGGGATATGACGGGGCTCGACGTGCTCGACCTCGGCTGCGGCTACGGCTGGCACTGCGCATACTGCGCCTCGCGCGGGGCGCGCAGCGTGCTGGGTCTGGACCCGAGCGAAAAGATGCTCGCCAGGGCGCGGGAGATAAACGCGGCGCCGGTTATAGAGTACCGCCGCTGCGCCGTCGAGGACTTCGGCTGGCCCGAGGCGGAGTTCGACCTCTGCGTATCCAACCTCGCGCTGCACTACGTGGAGGATTTGGCGCCCGTCTTCGCGGGCGTCTGCCGCGCGCTGCGCCCCGGGGGAATTTTTGCGCTCAACATGGAGCACCCGTGCTTCACCTCCGGCGTCAACGAGGACTGGTGCCGCGACGGCTCCGGACGCATTTTGCACTGGCCCGTAGACCGCTACTTCGAGCCCGGAGCGAGAAAGACGCTCTTTTGCGGCTGTGAGGTGACAAAGTATCACCACACGCTCACGCAGATACTGGGCGGGCTGCTTGAGGCCGGATTTGCGCTCGCGGCCGTGGACGAGGCGCGTCCCTCGCCGGAGATGCTCGCCGCGGACGGAGCGATGTACGACGAGCTGCGCCGCCCCATGATGCTGCTTGTGCGGGCTGAGAAACGATAAAGGAGAGCTGCGATATGAAGATTGCGATAGTTACCGGCGCGTCCAGCGGGATGGGACGCGAGTTCGTAAAGGGGATAGACGCCGAGGAGAAACTGGACGAGATCTGGCTTATCGCGCGCCGCCGCGACAGGCTGGAAGAGCTGGCCGGCGAATTGCGCGCCGGGGCGAGGATAGTCCCGCTAGACCTAATGGACGCGGCGAGCTTCGACAAATACGCCGCCCTGCTCGAGAGCGAGAAGCCGGAGGTGGCCACGCTCTGCAACGCGGCGGGCTTCGGCCGCTTCGCGCTCTTCACGGAGACGGATTTGAAGTCCAACCTCGGCATGATAGATTTGAACGACAAGGCCACCGTCGCCATGTGCCAGCTGACGCTGCCGTACATGAAGCGCGGCGCGAGGATAATAAACCTGGATTCCCTCTCGGCCTTCCAGCCGGTGCCCTATGAGTGCGTCTACGGCGCGACAAAGGCCTTTATACTCAGCTTTTCCCGCGCGCTCAACGTCGAGCTCGAGCCGAGGGGCATCCGCGTTATGGCCGTCTCGCCCGGCTGGGTTCAGACGGAGTTCTTCGACCATGCGGTGACGGATAACGGCGCGGTCACGTATTACGACAAGATATGGACGCCGGAGCAGGTGGTCGAGCGCGCGCTGCGCGATTACAAAAAGGGCAGGGATGTCTCCGTGCTCGGAGCGAGCGTCCGCCGTCAGGTGTTCCTGGTAAAGCTGCTGCCGCATAAGCTGGTTATGAAAATCTGGATGAAGCAGCAGGGCCACGACAGGCGCCCGGCCGAGGACTGAGCGCGCAAATTGTGCAACATGCAATCAAAATCCCCGCACATTCGGCATAAATGTGGACGGGCGGGCTTTGTTTTTGTATTGACAAAGCCCGAATATGCTTATAAATTATAATAGTACGCCGTATTTTGCAGGGCGTGCAGAAAGCGAGGGAAGAAGCTTGAACATATTGTTTGAACGTTTTGAACTCCCTGACGAGTTGAGGAAAGTCATATATAACAGCCCCAGCGTCATAATACCCACGAGCAAGGACCAGCTCTTCGAGCTTATCTTCGGCAACGAGTATACGGACAAGATAGAGGTTTTGTACGACGTCAACGGAAAGAGCGTCAAGGAGGCGGAGGTTATCCGCTGCAAAAACGGCGCGGCCGTCAACTACCCCGAGGATTACATGCGCCGCCGCGACCCGGACTGCATGCGTATAGGCGACGACCTTCCCACCGATAAGCCGCGCTTCAAGGATGTCTACGGCTACGAGTTCTCCGAGCTGCGCCGCGACACCTTCCGCTGGCTGACCCGCCAGGAGCTCATACTGGTGCCCTTCAAGTCGGGCGGATATGATTACGGCTACGACAGCCTGCTGGTCTGCCCGCGCAACGCGGCCTTCTTCGGCTTTGCCATGGCCCAGCTGCAGGCCTTTGTAGACCTGCGCACGGTTGAGAACTTCCGGCCGCGCGCCGTCGTCTATGCCGCGCCGCCGTTCCGGCACACGCACTTCGGCGGCAAGCAGGTGGTTGTCCACTGCCGTTACCCCGAGTCGCAGCTGCACGAGGTGTTTTCCTATAACCTCTATCCCGGCCCGAGCGCCAAGAAGGGCATATATTCCGTGCTGATAGATATCGGCGAGCAGGAGGGCTGGGTCACGGCCCACGCCTCCAGCGCGCGCATCATAACGCCTTACGAAAACGAGATGGTCATGATGCACGAGGGCGCCTCCGGCGGCGGCAAGAGCGAGCTGCTGCAGGACGTCATGCGTTCGACCGACGGCCGCGTGCTGCTGGGCGTGGACCTTGTGAGCGGCGAAGAGCGCTACATCTCCATGAGCGATACCTGTACGATAGCCCCCGTCACCGACGACATGGCCATGTGCCCGCCCAGCATCCAGGACGGCAGCGGCAAGCTCTGCCTCACCGACGGCGAGGACGGCTGGTTTGTCCGCGTAGACGGGATAACAAGCTACGGCTGCGAGCCGCAGTACGAGCGCATAGCAATACATTCCCGGGAGCCGCTCATGTTCCTGAACCTCCAGGCCGTGCCCCGCGCGACCTGCCTGCCCTGGGAGCACACGCTCGACTCCGACGGCAAGCCCTGCCCTAACCCGCGCGTCATAGTTCCGCGCCGCATGATAGCCAACGTGGTCAACAAGCCCGTGGAGGTTGACGTGCGCTCCTTCGGCGTGCGCATGCCGCCCGCCACGGTCAAGGAGCCGACCTACGGCATCATGGGCCTCATGCAGATAGTGCCGCCCGCGATAGCCTGGCTCTGGAGGCTTGTCGCCCCGCGCGGCTTCAAGAATCCGAGCATCTCCGGCGGCAGCGCTCTTGCCAGCGAGGGCGTAGGCAGCTACTGGCCCTTTGCCACCGGCAAGCGCGTGACGCAGGCAAACCTGCTGCTGGAGCAGATTGTCTCCTGCCCGAACACGAGGTACGTGCTTATCCCGAACCAGCACATCGGCTCCTACCGCGTCGGCTTCGCCGCCGAATGGATAGCGCGCGAGTATCTCGCGAGGCGCGGCGGCGTCAACATGAAGATGGATAGGCTCAGCCCGGCGCGCTGCGCGCTCATGGGCTACGCGCTCAACGAGATGAAGGTAGACGGCCAGCGCATTTCCAGCCGCTTCCTGCGCCCGGAGCTGCAGGAATCCCTGGGCGAGACCGGATACGACAAGGGCGCGGACATCCTCTACGACTTCTTCGGCAAGGTGCTGGAGGAGTACAATCTCGAGGAAATGGACCCCACGGGCCGCCGCATAATCGAGTGCTTCCACGACCGCGGCAGCGTGGAGGATTATTGCGAGATTATCCCCCTGGGATTGAAATAACCGGACCTGAAACGCCGGCGGGTATTTCAGTGCGCAAAAAGGACCAGTCTTCGGACTGGTCCTTTTTGCACGGTGCCGTTATAAACCGGAGTATCCCGTCGTTCGACGGCGGCACACCGGGAACGGTGCGCCCCGCAGCTGCGGGATTGGCCGGGGCAGGATGGACACAGGTTTTGACAGCGATGAAGGCCGCGCGCCAACAGCGCGCCTGCCGCCCCACGCATTCAATCCCGCGCATCACAGCCCGCGCACCTTTGGTGCGGTGCGGAGACGTCGCCAGTCATTCAACGCCGGGCGGGGCTTACGAAGATTTAACCTCACGGCGGTTTTGCATTTGATTTGCGCTCACTAAAATATACCCGAACCCAGCGCAAAACGCATTTTGGAGGAAAAACATGAAAAAGAAACACATAGCCGCCCTGGCTCTGACCGGCGCGCTCAGCCTGAGCCTGCTGTCCGGCTGCGGCCAGCCCGCCGGCACCCCGACCGCAGATCCCGCCGAGGCGAGTCCCATAGTAAGCGCCCTTGCCTCCGAGGAGCTGGAGGCGCCCAAGTACGTCTTCCTGTTCATCGGCGACGGCATGAGCTATCCGCAGATCCAGGCCACCGCCGACTATCTCGGCGCGCTTGCCGACGACGACTACATGCTCGCCGAGCCCAGCCTTGACGACAACGGCGGCGCGGTGCTCGACGGCCCCGTCGCGCTCAACTTCATGAACTTCGAGGCCGCGGGCAGCGCCGTCACCTACGACTCGAACAGCTTCGCCCCCGACAGCGCCTCCACCGCGACCAGCATCGCCACCGGCTACAAGACCTACTCCGGCTCCATAAACGTCGACGAGACCGCCACCGTCGAGTATGAGACCATCGCCGAGAAGGTCCACGAGCAGCTCGGCTGGGAGGTCGGCGTCATCACCAGCGTCAACCTCAACCACGCCACTCCCGCCGCCTTCTACGCCCATCAGGCCTCGCGCAGCGACTACTATGAGATAGGCGAGGAGCTCATTGCCAGCGGCTTTGAGTACTTTGCCGGCGGCGGCCTGCTCGACCCCGACAAGGACGGCGGCGCCGATAACCTCTATGACCTCGCCGAGGAGGCGGGCTACACCGTCAGCTTCGATTATGAGGGCCATGAGGCCGTCACCGCCGACGGCAAGGCCGTCCTCATCGACCCCAACCTCGCCGACGGCGACGCGCTCGCCTACGAGATAGACCGCAGCGACGACGTCTGGGCCCTCAGCGACTATGTTGAGAAGGGTATCGACGTCCTCATGAACGACACCGGCTTCTTCATGATGTGCGAGGGCGGCAAGATAGACTGGGCCTGCCACGCCAACGACGCCGCTTCCACGATTCACGACACCATGGCCTTCGCCGACGCCGTCCAGGTCGCGATTGACTTCGCCGCCGAGCACCCCGAGGAGACCCTCATCCTCGTCACCGGCGACCACGAGACCGGCGGCCTCACGATTGGCTTCGCCGGCACCGACTACGACACCTACCTGAGCCTCCTCGAGAGCCAGAAGATAAGCTTCATCCAGTACGACGAGCAGTATGTCGCCGGCTACAAGGAGAACAAGACCCCCTTCGAGGACGTCCTCGTTGACATTGAGGAGCTCTTCGGCCTCAAGACCGAGGGCGAGGAGGGCGACAAGCTGGTGCTCACCGACTACGAGCTCGAGCAGCTGCGCGCCGCCTATGAGAAGAGCGTCAACGGCACCGCCGCCAGCGAGTATGAGCAGGAGGAGTATGTCCTCTACGGCACCTACGAGCCGCTGAGCGTCACCATCACCCACATCATCAACAACAAGTCCGGCGTCAGCTTCACCAGCTACAGCCACACCGGCCTGCCCGTGGCCGTCTTCGCCGACGGCGTCGGAGCCGCCGAATTCAACGGCTACTACGACAACACCGATATCTACGACAAGCTCGCCGGCATGCTCGGCGTCGAGTAATCCGCAGCCATACATCTGAACAGCTGCCGCCCTCCGTCTCGCGCGGAGGGCGGCTTTTGGAGGCAATATGCAGAAATACCGCAGACTTTTAAGCGAATACGGCCCTATCATCGCCGCCCTCGTCCTTATCGCCGCGCTGCTGCTCCTGCCCACCGGCTACGAGGACAACGTGGTATACAAGGAGAGCGTGATATGCCCCGCGCTCGTGCTCTCGACGGACGAGAGCCTGGTCGTGGACACGGGCCTCGTGCGCTCGGGCGACCAGATATGCGAGCTGGAGATTCTGTCCGGCCCCTTCAAGGGCGAGACGGCCGAGGGCAACAACGGCCTGAACGGCTCGCTCGAGCAGGACAAGCTCTTTGAGGCCGGCGACAAGGCCCTGGTGCGCATAAACCACGCCGAGGGCAAAATTCTAAGCGTCAGCATGATAGACCACTACCGCGTGCCCATGGAACTGCTGCTTGCGGGGCTCTTCATCGTGCTGCTGGTGCTCTTTGCAGGCAAAACGGGCCTGCGCGCGCTGCTGAGCTTCGCGGTCTGCGTGCTGATGATATGGAAGGTACTCGTGCCCGGCGCGCTGAACGGCGCGAACCCCGTCTGGCTGGGGCTCGGCGCGGTGCTCGTGATGGCGGCGATGACCGTCTCTCTGGTCTACGGCTTCGACAGGCGCGCGCTCGCCGCGCTCTCCGGCTGCGTGCTGGCGGTCGCGGTGACCTGCCTGATGGGGATGCTCTTCACCGACCTCTTCAAGATTCACGGCGCGGTCATGAGCTATTCGGAGAGTCTGCTGTACTCCGGCTACAGCCAGCTCAACCTCACGCGCATTTTCATGGCCAGCATCTTCATCGGCGCCTCCGGCGCGGTAATGGACCTCGCCGTGGATATCACCAGCGCCGTGAGCGAGGTCACGGAGAAGAGGCCGGATATAGCTTTCCGCGAAGCCGTCAGGAGCGGCTTCACCGTGGGCCGCGCCGCGCTGAGCACCCAGACCACGACCCTACTGCTCGCATACTCCGGCGGCTACATCTCGCTGCTCATGGTCTTCATGGCCCAGGGCACGCCGGTGGAGACAATCTTTAACCTCAAATACGTCGCCGCCGAGATGCTCCACACCTTCGTCGGCTGCTTCGGCCTCGTCACCGTCGCGCCCCTGACCGCCGTTACCGCCTCCGCCGCCCTGACGCGGAAAAATAAAGCGCCGTGACAGCTCCCCTGTAAGGCGAGCCGAGGGCGAGGGCGGAGATTTCAACGCTTGCGCGCTTGTTTATCCGCGATGCCGATACCCGCGTCTCGCACCCACCCGCAGGGGGCGTCGCCCTCGACGCCCCTTTCGCCGGACGGCACACGGCGTTGGTTCTATGCCGACACCCTGCCACGCATCGTAGGGGCGGGCCTCCGCACCCGCCCGGCGTGGGTTGGCGGGCAACGTTATTGCGCCGCATCCACCTCCCCTGCAGCGTGCGGGGAACGCAGCAAGGTATAAGCACCGTGGCAAAAGCCCGGAATTCGGCACGAATTCCGGGCTTTTCAGGCCGGTATTACCATTTGTTTTCCACGCGCTCGGCAAAGCCGGGGAAGCCGCGAATCTTGATGCGCTTGCCGTTATCGAGCACGGCGCTGCCCGTAAAGAGGCCGAAGACCTGGTGCTGCTCGCTTTTTAGCAGGCGCAGGTCCATAACCGCGCTGCGGTCAAGTATGGGCTTGAAGTCCATGTCAAAGCGGTTGTCGTCGCTCGTAAAGGTCCAGGGCGCCATATAGTCGAGCTCGCCGGCGGAGCGGGGGATGTTGAAGCTCACGCGTGAGAGCTTGTGAAGCTTTCCGTCATAAAAGACGGCGTTCTCCGTGGCGGCGGAGGTGTCGCCGAAGCCGTAGCCGATGTTGAAGCCGAACGGGACGCCGTCGGCCTCGCCCGAGGCGCTGCCCCAGTACCAGGTCTCGTGATAGGGCCAGACGCCGCGGCCCCAGTCGAGCACGGCAAACGAGTCCGCGCTGCTGAAATCATAGCTGCGGCCGCGGACGGTTACGCTGCCGGAGGCGCGCATGCAGTTTATTTTCTGGTTATAATAGAAGTGGGCGCGCTTGCGGAAGGGCGTGCACATGACTATGCTTTCCGCCGGCTCGTCCGTGAGCACAATTTCGCCGCTTATGGGCATTCCGGCGGAAAAGCCGGACATCTCGAAGCGCAGCTTTCTTCCTCCGACTATGTGCCTGAAGGAGATGCTGTAGCCGCGCCCGGAGACCTGCACGTCTCCGGAGGACGAGCTCTCCGGCAGGTGCCGGCGTCCCAGGGGCAGGATGCTCATGGGGGACATGGTGTGCTGCCACAGGTTTTCAAAGTCTATGAAGCTGACGGAGTCGAGCCCCATATAGCCGTTGTCCGCTACCGTCAGGGCCAGGGCGCAGCGGCTGTTGCTGACAAGGTAATAGTCCCATTCCTTGATGCGCACCGCCGGGGCCCTGACCGCTTTGCGGGAATAGACGGGCAGGGCACGGCGGGCGAAGCCGGGCTCAGCGATGTTTCCGTTGGAGTCCAGCAGGGGACGGGCGCGGGTTATCTCATGCTGTATCATAGGCTGCGCTCCTTTTTGAGCCGGCGTATGTCGCTGCCGGCGAAGACGAGCTGGTCGTACTCCCCGGCGAGGCGTGAAGCGATCTGTCCGCCGTAGCGCTCCTCTATTTCCGCCTCGTACAGGTTGGTGGATATGATTGTCTGCCGCCCTGCTGTCAGGCGCTCGTTGATGAGCTGGTAGAGGGCGGAAACACTAAAGCTGGTTTTCATCTCCGTGCCCAGGTCGTCGAGCAGCATAAGGTCGCAGCTGAGGTATTCGCGCACCTTGCCGGCGGCGGCCTCCGCCTCGGCTGCGTCGCGTGAGAAGCGCTGGAGCTCAAACTGGCCCAGCGCAGTGGGCGCGCTCTCGTATGCCACGGAGAAGCCGCGCGTGGCCACCTCCCGGGCTATGCAGGCGGAGAGGAAGGTCTTGCCAAGGCCCGGCCCGCCGCGGAAGATAAGGCTCGGCGAAGTGCGCGAGAAGTTGAGCGCGTAGAGCCGGCAGGTATTGTAAACGAATTCCATTATCTCCCTGGGCGACCTGCCGTCCGCGCCGGGCGCGTCGCTGTAGTAGTTCAGGTTGAATTTATCGAAGCTCTCACCGTCGTCGCGCAGCAGCCCGCTGAGTTCGCGCGTGAGCTCGGCGTTGTACTCGCGGCGCAGGCACTCGCACATCTCCGCGCCCACGTATCCGGTGTCGCGGCACCTCCGGCAGGAGTAAACCTCATCGAGGTAATCGGAGGGCAGGCCCATTTGGCGCAGTATATCCGCCCTTTCGGCCTGAAGGGCGAGATTCGCGTCGCTCAGCGCGGCTATCTTTGCCGCGGCGTCCGTCTCACGGCTGAAGGTGAGGGCGGCCAGACGCGCCATCTGGCGGCGCAGATCCGCGTCAATCTGCGCGACGCGCGGGCTGCGGGCATATACGCGCCCCGTGCGCCGGGACTGTTCTTCAAGGTTTTCCTCGTGCCGTTGCGCGAGATTCTCCCGTGCGCGGGCCAGTATGGCTCCATTCAGGGGCATGCCCCTCTCCTCCCGTCAATTTCTCAGGATTTTTTCAGCTTTTCGTAGAGCTGCTTCATGCGGTCGAAGTCCTCGCTGCTGGGCATGGTCGTGCCGCCGTTTTCGTTCTGGCGGCGCGGCTGGGCCTGGCGGCGGCGCGGGACGTCGCCCTTTTCTATCTCCTCGCAGGTCACAAGGCCCTTCTCGTGCCAGCTGCGTATGATGCTGTCCATATAGCTCCATTTGAGCGAGCCGGTATTTGTGACCGTGCGGTCGTAAGCCATCTCTATCGCCTCCGTGGAGTAGCCCATGGCCAGCCAGCCCTCTATGTATTTGCGTTCGGTGGGCGAGAGCTGGCGGTCCCTGATGCCGAGGGCACGGCGCAGGCGCTCCACTCCGTCGCGCATGGCCGCCTGGGAACGTATGTACTCCTCCGCCTGCTCAAGCGTCATTATTTCGCGGTTGACCCAGATATATGCTTCCTTTTCCAGCTGGCGCATCGTGGGGACGCGCCCGGGGCCGTATTTGCGGCGGCACTCCTCGGAGCAGTGGTTGAGCAGGAGCAGGATGACATCCGCCGGCAGGCCGAGATAGTCGTATATGCCGAACAGCGCGCGGGTGTCCGCGCCGGAAAGCGTGTGGCCCAGTACGCGTTCGCACTCGGCGAGCACCACCCTGAAGCCCTCGTCCTCTCCCGAACGGCGGACAATCTCCTCCGCGGTGTACTCCGGAAGTTCGCCTCCGTCCCGGCCGAGCTCGCCTCCGGCGAGCAGCCCCATGGCGCGCAGCTTGTCCGCAGCCGCGGCCATACGCGCGCGGGTCATGCCCAGGGCGCGGCAGAGCTCACCGGCAGAAGTTACGCCGCGGCGGAGCAGATATATGTACAGCAGCGCGCAGTCGCCGTCGCCGCAGTCTATGAGCTTGTCCACGTCTTTGGCGCTCATCGAGCAGAGCTCGGAGCGCAGAGCGTAGCCCCTGTTATCCATTTCAACCCTCACAGCTTCCGAACATTTGGCCGCCGGTTTCGGGCAGCCTGTACTGTTTCAATATTCTATCATTTTTTTTAGCTTGTAGCAAGGGGGGGCGTGTGTTATAATAGTTTCCGTATCGTTAGCGTTCAGTAAACGATTTGTAATCTGCTTCTGGAGGACACGATGGAAGTTTTGGCATGCGCCGGTTCCGCCGAGGCCGTGGTGGCCGCGGTGCAGAGCGGCGCCGATGCAATCTACATACGCTTCGGCGGCCGGGGGGTCCATGGCTTTACTGAGGACGCGCTGGCCAAAAGCGTGCGCTACTGCCGCGTGCGCGGCTGCCGCGTATACGCCATGCTGGATACGCTCATGTCGGACGCCGAAGTGCCCGCCGCCGCGGCGCTGGCCAAAAGGGCCAGCGAGCTCGGCGTGCATGCGCTTATAGCGCAGGACCTGGGCTTCATAAGCGTCGCGCGCAGCGTCGCGCCCGACGTGCCCGTGTTTGCGGGCGAGAGGCTTGGGCTGCACAACACGGCGGGCATAGAGTCCGTGCGCCAGCTGGGCGTAAGCCGCGTGTTTCTGCCGGGGGAATTGACGCTGAATGAGATAAGCTCGCTTTCCGGCCGCTGCGGGGCCGAACTCGCCGTGCGCGTTATCGGCGAGCAGTGCGCGGCCCGCGCGGGCCAGTGCTGGCTGTCGGCGCTGACCGGGGGAGGCAGCGCCAACCGGGGCGCCTGTTCCCGGGTGTGCATGGAGCGCTACAGCCTGGGCGGCAGGATGGACGACTACCCCCTGGCCACCAGGCCGCTCAGCCTTATTTCAAGGCTTGGGGAGCTGGACAAAGCGGCTGTGAAATGCGTCGTTATCGGCGGCATGGACAGGCCAGAGAGGCTTGCGAGCGCCGTGCGGGTCTGCTCCGCCTGCGTCCGCGAGGGGCGCGCCCCCACGCGGCAGGAGCTCGAGGAGCTGGACACGGTTTTCGCGCGCCGCGAGTTTACCGACGCCTGCCTGGACGGCAGGTTCGCGGATATGGCGGGAGGCGCCGAGGCGCCGGAGCGCGACGACGAGCGCGCCGCGGAGCGGGCGATGAGCGCCGTGCGCCGCGGTTATGCCAACCGCGAGCTGCGCCGTGTGCGCGTGGAGTTCTTCCTGGCCGCGAAGCCGGGACGGCCTCTGCTGGCCGGGGTGCAGGATTCCGACGGCAACCGCGCCGAATACAAGGGGCCGGTCGTAAGCAGCGCCCCGGGCGAGGAGATAACGCAGGGCTCCGTTGCGGACGAGCTGCGCCGCACGAAGGGCACGCCCTACCACTGCGACCGGGTCATGAGCTTCGTGCCGCCCGGCTGCCGCGTCCCGCCGGACACCATACTGAACGTCCGCCGCACGCTTATACATTCGCTTACGCAAAAGCGCGCGGAGGCGCCGCGCCGCAGGACGGGCGCCCTGGGCGCTCCGCCCTCCGGAGGCGTGCAGGCCGAGAAGCTGGATATCTGCGTTGAAGTGCGCAGCGCGTCCCAGCTCTCCGACGAGCTCGCGGAGCTGAAGCCGGATTACCTGTATCTGCCCCTGACCGAAGTGCCCGAAGCGGTTCCCATGCTGGAAACCTTCAGGCGCGGCGGAACGTCAATAGCAGCAGTGCTGCCGCGCGTCATACACGACGGGGAGCTTGCCGGAATCGGAGAGCTGCTCAAGCGCGCGCTCGGCGCCGGGGTGACGCAGGCGCTTGTGGGCAGCCTGGGGCATATAGCGCTCGTGAGGATGGCGGGCATGGAGGCCCGGGGCGACTACGGGCTGAACGTTTTCAACTCTTACGCCGCGGCCTCGGCTGCGGACGCCGGCCTGCTGAGCCTGACGGCGAGCTTCGAGCTCTCGCTTGCGCAGATAAGCCGCATGGCGAAGCCGGTGCCCCTGGAGATAATAGGCTACGGCCGGCTGCCCGCAATGTTGACAGAGCGCTGTATAATAGAAGCCAGCGCAAGGCGCTGCGTATGCGAGAACGTACCGAAGCTTTCGGACGCGCACGGGCGCGTTATGCCCGTGACGCGCGAATACGTCTGCCGTAACGCTGTTTACGGCTCGGACAAGGTCTATATGGCCGACCGCCGCGCCGAGCTGCTCTCGGCCGGGGTAAGCCGGTTCCGGCTGCTGTTTACCAATGAGGGGGCCAGAGAGGCCTGTGAGGTGACCAGGTCCTGTATGGGACTGAGCGCGTACCGTCCCAATGGGCTTACGCGCGGATTCTATGTCAAAGGCGTTGAATAACATGGCAATTATACTGGCTTCCGCTTCTCCGCGGCGGCGCGAGCTGCTTGAGAAGGTTGGAATCAAGAATCTGAAAATCATCCCCGCGCACGGAGAAGAACACGCGCCGGAGGGCGCGAATGCCGAGGAGGCCGTGCTGGCCATCTCGCGCGGGAAGGCGCTGGAGGCGGCGGAGCGGACCGCCCCCGGCGACGTCATAATAGCGGCGGACACCGTAGTCTGCCTCGACGGGGACATACTTGGCAAGCCGCACAGCGACGCCGAAGCGGAGCAGATGCTGCGCCGCCTCTCCGGACGCGAGCACGAGGTCCACACGGGCGTAACCGTTATGAAGGACGGGGACATCCTCTGCGCGGCGGAGCGCACCCTCGTACGCTTCCGCGCGCTCAGCCCGACGGAGATAGCGGCCTACGTGGCCACGGGCGAGCCGATGGACAAGGCCGGGGCTTATGGGGCCCAGGGCCTGGGCAGCCTGCTTGTCGAAGGCATCACGGGAGACTTCTTTAACGTAATGGGCCTGCCGCTCTGCCGGCTGGGACGCATGCTGAGCGAATTGGGTGTGAAGCTGCTGTGAAGGAATACCTGAAGAAAAACGGAATACGCCTGGGTATTATCCTCCTGGTCGTAATACTCGTGGCCGCGGTGTCGAGCCAGGTGCTTTCCGGCGGCGCGGGCTTTCTGACGAACGCCATCGTCGCCGTCAGGGAGCCCATAAACAAGGCCGCGACCGCCGCCGGGGACCTGCTCGACGGCATTTACGGCTATATCTTTGAGTACGAGGAGCTGCAGGCAAAGCTGGAGGCGCTTGAAATCCAGCTTGCTGAAGCGCAGCAGCAGGTGCGCGACGCCTCCGAGGCCGTGGAGGAAAACCAGCGCTATGAAGAGCTGCTGGGCTTTGCGGAGGACAATCCCGACTACGTCATGGAGCAGGCGAGGATAGTCTCCTGGAGCGCCAGCAACTTTGCCGACAGCTTTACAATAAGCAAGGGCTCCTCCGACGGGCTCTCCGTGGGCGACGCCGTAATAACGGAATACGGAGCGCTCGTGGGCCAGATTTCCCAGCTGGGCACCGGCTGGGCCGAGGTCCGCACCATAATTGACGCGGACACCTCCGTGGGCGTCCTCGTGGGCACGAACGGCTCGGCGGCGATGCTGGTGGGAGACTATGCGCTCATGCGCGAGGGCCAGGCCAGGGTGACCTGGCTTACGGAGGGCGCACAGCTCTTTATTGACGACGACATACTCACCTCCGGCTCCGGCAACCTCATCCCCTCCGGGCTGGTTGTGGGCAAGGTGTCCAATATATATTCCGAGGCCGCCGGACAGACCGAGTACGGCATCATCACCCCCGCGGCGGATCTGGGTTCGCTTGTACAGGTGTTCATCATAACCGATTTCGCCGGCAGCGACGAGGGCGGGACCGAGACGGTGCAGCCTCCGGCTGCGACGGAGCCGCCGGTATCCCCTTCGCAGGAGCCGGGGACGCCCGTAACGGGAGGCTGAGATGATAAGAGACCTCATCGACAGGGAGAAAATCCGCCGGGTGCTGCTGTACCTACTGTATATCGTTGTGGCGCAGTTCTTTCAGGATACGCTTTTTTCTTCGCTGTCCATTTTCGGCGTGAACATGTTCTTCATGCCGGCTGCGGCCGTGGCGATAGGCGCTTTCGAGGGCGGTATATGGGGGGCCGCGTTCGGGCTTATAGCCGGCTTCCTGGCCGACATCAGCTATGATAACGTAGCGCTCCTGACGGTGCTGTTCCCGATACTCGGCTTCTTCGCCGGGGTACTGACGCGCTGGTTCGTGAACGCGAGCCTGTTCGCCTATATGGTTATGTGCCTCGCGGCCTTCGCCGCAACCGCCGGCGCCCAGATGCTGGACCTGGCCCTGCAGGGGCATGAACTTGCGGCGCTTCTGCGCGTGGGCCTGATACAGACGCTCTGGTCGCTGCCCATGGCGGCCGTGCTGTATTTCCCGTGCAGGGCGATAGGGAGAAAGAAAGTGTGACAACCTGAGCGTATCCACGGAGAAAGGAAATTCACACTATGGGAAGTAAGATAAAGACCTCGAGGGTCGTGGCTTTCGGGCTTGTCATCGCCCTGCTCATAGCGCTGTGCGTCGGCACGCTCTATCAGATGCAGATAATAAACGGCGCGGCCTACTATGAGACGAGCCAGAACGAGCAGACGTCGCCGCAGGCGATAACCGCCGCGCGCGGGAATATCCTTGACCGCTATGGCCGCGTGCTGGTTTCAAACCGCGAATGCTACAACCTGCTTATCAACACAACGAAGCTTTTCAGCGACGACGTGGAGGACCCCAACGCGCTGATACTCGAGATGGTCAACATCGTCGAGGAAAACGGCATTGACTGGACGGACGACCTGCCCATAAGCGAGGAGCCGCCCTACGAGTACGACTCCAACATGTCCGCGCTCCATCGCAGTATGCTCGAGGCCTACTTCAAGCGCCAGGGCCTCGATGAGGACACCAGCGCCGTGGAGCTCATGAGCTACTTCCGTACGCGCTATGAGATTTCCAACAGCTACTCGTCCGAGGACATGCGCAAGATAAGCGCCATAAGGTATGCCCTGAACGTGCGTTATGCCATAAATACCGGCGAATACATCTTCGTCGAGGACGCCAGCATTGACCTCATAAGCGAGCTCATGGGCGTCGTAGGCAGCATAATCGAGGTTCGCTCCAGCTATGTGCGAGAGTACGCCACCCAGTACGCGGCGCACCTACTCGGCTATGTCGGTCCGATGACGGCCGAGGAGACGGAGCTCTACATGCGCGGCGACGACAGCGGCTACAGCTACAATTCCCAGGTGGGCAAGGACGGCGCGGAATACACCTTCGAGTCCTGGCTGCACGGCTCGGACGGCACTGCGCGCGTCACCCGCGACGCCGACGGTACCATAACGAACACGGTCTATATCGAGGACCCCGTCCCTGGCAACCACGTCTACCTCACCATAGACATACAGCTGCAGGAGGCGGCCGAGCGCGCGCTCGAAAACGGCATCCTCTCCATACAGCAGAAGCGCGATGAAGACAACGTAACGGCGGCGGCCAACGGGGAGAAGCCGAAGGAGGACGTGCAGGGCGGCGCGGTCGTCGTCGTGGACGTAAAGACCGGCAACCCGCTGGCGATGGCCAGCTATCCCACCTTTGACGCATCCCAGGTCTTCGATAACTACAGCGAGTATCTGGAAGCGGAGTACGACCCGCTTTTCAACCGCGCCACCATGGGCGCCTACGCGCCGGGCTCGACCTTCAAGCCCTGCACCGCCATAGCCGCGCTCAGCGAGAACATAATAAACACCGAGACGCGCATCAAGTGCGAGGGCGTGTTCACGAAGTACGCCGACCAGGGCTACACCCCTCACTGCTGGATATACGACAGCTTTGACGGGCTCATGCATGGCAGCGACAACGTCGCCGACGCCGTGCGCGACTCGTGCAACTACTTCTTCTACAGTGTGGCGGACAGCCTCGGCATAGACGCCCTGGACAAATACGCGGCCCAGTTCGGCCTGGGCGAGAGCACGGGCATAGAGCTGCCCGAGGTCACCGGCAACATGGCGAACCCCGACAACCACGAGGACTACGACGTGGACGCCTGGGTGTACGGCGATACGCTGCAGGCCGGCATAGGCCAGTCCGACAGCACCTTTACCCCGCTCCAGCTCGCCGAGTACTGCGCCGCCATCGCCAACGGCGGCACCCGCCACAGCGCCAGCATACTCAAGAGCGTGCGCAGCTTCGACTACACCCGCCAGCTCTACGACGGACAGCCGGAGGTGCTCAGCACCGTGGACAGCGCGGACTATAACTTCGCGGCCGTGCAGCAGGGCATGTACGAGCTCGCGCATGACCCGAACAGCTCTTCCGCGGAAGTATATCAGGCCTTCGTCAACTACTCATACAACGGCGAGTACATCGGCGTCGCGGCCAAAACCGGTACCAGCCAGCTGGGCGAGGAGAAGACGAACAACGCCATCTTCATGTGCTACGCCCCCTTTGACGACCCCGAGATAGCCGTGGCCATCGTCGTCGAGCGCGGCCAGTCCGGCGCCAACTGCACCGGCATAGCCAAGGATATACTCGACGCGTACTTCAGCCTGAGCGATAAGGGAATGAACGCCGACAGCGAAAATGCGCTGCTGAGGTAAAGCGGCTTTTTTGAAACGGGCGCATGGCCTCAATAAGGTATCAAAAGGGCGGCCTGCGGCAGCAGCGGCCGTCTTTTTGATATGAAATATGCCCAACTGTGCGGAATTTTTCAAATATGGTGTTGCAGAATTTTCGCCATGGGGATATAATATACCAACGGGCGCCCGGTAGTGCCGGAGGGACCGGCGCGGCGCCGCTTTGGAAGGGAGATATAGATGAACATTGCCCTGGTGGCCGATGACGGCAAAAAGGAACTGATGGTGCAGTTCTGCATAGCTTACTGCGGCATCCTTGCCGACCATACGCTCTGCGCGACCAACACGACGGGCAAGCTGGTCAGCGAGGCTACTGGCCTGCCGATTACGCTCTATCTGCACGATAAGCAGGGCGCGCAGCAGATTGCGGCGCGCATCGCCTACAACGAGATTGATTTAGTCATTTACTTCTGTGACCCTGCCAACCCCGACGGCTTTGAGAGCGTGAACAAGCTCGCTCGGCTCTGCGACCAGTATCAGATACCCATGGCGACCAACGCCGCCACGGCGGAAGTGCTCATACAGGGCCTGCGCCGAGGCGACCTCGACTGGCGAGACATCGTCAACCCGAAGAAGAAATAACTTTACAGGCTATGGGGCGGCGGCTCATCCGCCGCCCCCGCTTGCTGTATTGGAGGAAGAACATGGACAAAGTTACCCCGCGCACGCTCTCCGGCTTCATGGAGCTGCTGCCCGCCCCGCAGCAGCAGATGGAGGCGCTCTTTGACGTGCTCCGGCGCACCTACGCCCTCTACGGCTTCACGCCGCTGGACACCCCGGCGATAGAGAGCGCCGAGGTGCTGCTCGCCAAGGGAGGCGGCGAGACGGAAAAGCAGATATACCGCTTCATGAAGGGCGACAGCGACCTCGCGCTGCGCTTTGACCTCACCGTACCGCTGGCCAAGTACGTCGCGGCGAACTACGCGAACCTCGCCTTCCCGTTCCGGCGCTACCAGATAGGCAAGGTCTGGCGCGGCGAGAGGGCGCAGCGGGGCCGCTTCCGCGAGTTCTACCAGGCGGACATAGACGTCATAGGCGACGGCAGGCTCGACATCATGAACGACGCCGAGGCCCCCGCCGTCATTGCCCGCGCCTTTGAGGAGCTGGGGCTCGAAGACTTCACGATACGCATCAACAACCGCAAGGTGCTCGGCGGCTGGTTCGAGCTGCTGGGCATCAGGGACAAGACCACCGAGACGCTGCGCACGGTGGACAAACTCGAGAAGATTGGGCCCGAAAAGGTCCTCGCCCTGCTGGCCGAGGAGGGGCTCACGCCCGAGCAGGCCGGGCGCGTGCTCGAGTTCGTCACCCTCGACGGCTCGGACGAGGACAAGCTCGCCTTCCTCGACGCGCACGCCGGCGAAAACGCCCTCCTCGACGAGGGCGCGCGCGAGCTGCGCGCGGTCATAGAGGCGCTGCCCAGCCTGGGCGTCGCGCCCGGGCGCTTTGCCGTCGACCTCACGATTGCCCGCGGCCTCGACTACTACACCGGCACGGTGTACGAGACGCGCGTCAACTCCCACCCGGAGATTGGCTCCGTCTGCTCCGGCGGCAGATACGACAACCTCGCCGAGTACTACACCGACAAGAAGCTGCCCGGCGTCGGCCTCTCTATAGGCGTCACGCGCCTCTTCTACGTACTCAGTGAGCAGAAGATGCTCAATGATACCTTGATAACCGCCCCCTGCGACGCCATCGTCCTGCCCATGACGGCCGACACGGCCTTCGCCGCCCATGCGGCCACCGTGCTGCGCGCTGCCGGAGTGCGCACCCAGCTCTACACCGAGGACAAGAAGTTCAAGCAGAAGCTCTCCTACGCCAGCAAGCTCGCCATACCCTACGCCGTTATAATCGGCGAGGACGAGCTCGCCAGCGGCGAGGTGTCGCTCAAAGATATGACCGCCGGCGCTCAGGCGCGCTATACGCCCGAGGACGCGGCGCTCGAGATTCTCTCCGGGCTCAGAAAGCGCGCGGACGAGAAGCTGATAAAAGTCGAATAAAGAGGGGTCAGAAAAATGCAGTCCAGAACTCACACCTGCGGCGAGCTGCGCGCCGCCGACGCGGGAAGACAGGTCAAAATTTGCGGCTGGATGGAGAACGTGCGCGAGGTCTCCGCGGCGCTCGCCTTCATCGTCGTGCGCGACTTCTACGGCACCACCCAGGTCGTCGCCGAGAGCGAGGAGATGGTCAGGACCTTCAAGGCCATCACCCGCGAGAGCACAATAAGCGTCGAGGGTGCCGTCCGCGAGCGCGCGAGCAAGAACCCCAACATGCCCACCGGCGACATCGAGGTCGTTCCGGAGAGCGTCGAGGTGCTCGGCAAGTGCTACTATAACGAGCTGCCTTTCCAGATAAACCGCTCCCGCGAGGCCGACGAGAGCGCCAGGCTCAAATACCGCTACCTCGACCTGCGCAACCCCGAGGTCAAAAAGAATATCATCCTGCGCTCCAACGTCATCGCCGCGCTGCGCAGGAGCATGACCGAGCACGGCTTTATGGAGATAACCACGCCCATACTCACCGTCTCCAGCCCCGAGGGCGCGCGCGACTACCTCGTGCCCGCGCGCAACCACCCGGGCAGGTTCTACGCGCTTCCGCAGGCGCCGCAGCAGTTCAAGCAGCTGCTGATGGCGAGCGGCTTCGACCGCTATTTCCAGATAGCCCCCTGCTTCCGCGACGAGGACGCGAGGGCCGACCGCTCCCCGGGCGAGTTCTACCAGCTCGACATGGAGATGGCCTTTGCGAGCCAGGAGGACGTCTTTGAGGTGCTTGAGGACGTGCTGCCGCCCATCTTCGCCGAATTCGGCAAGTATAACCGCGCCAGCAGCGCCCCCTTTGAGCGCATACCCTACGTCGAGGCGCTCGAGAAGTACGGCACGGACAAGCCTGACCTGCGCATAGACCTCACGGCCACGGACGTCACGGAGCTCGTCGGCGGCTGCGGCTTCGGCCCCTTCGAGGGCGCGGTGGTCAAGGCCGTGCCCGTGAGCGGCTTTACCGGCACGCGCAAGCAGATAGACAAGCTCTGCGCCGACGCCGAGGTAGTGAGCGGCAACAAGGCCTACTGGGTGCGCGTGGACGACAAGGGCGAGCTCGTGGGCGGCATCGCCAAGTTCCTCGCGCCCATGAAGGACGCCTTTATTTCCGCGCTGGGCCTCGCTCCCGATACGCTCGTGGTCTTCGCCGCGGGCAAGCGCGCCGCCGCTCAGAAGACCGCCGGCGCGCTCATAAAGCTGCTCGGCGCGCTATGCCCGGAGCACATGGACGCGGAGCAGTATGCTTTCTGCTGGATAGTGGACTTCCCCTTGTACGAGATTGGCGAGGAGAGCGGCGAGATGGAGTTCTGCCACAACCCCTTCTCCATGCCCAAGGGCGGGCTCAAGACCCTGCTGGCCGCCGAGCGCGGCGAGCTCGACCCGCTCACGATAACCGCCGACCAGTACGACCTGGTCTGCAACGGCGTGGAGCTCAGTTCCGGCGCGGTGCGCAACCACGACCCGGAGATAATGCTCAAAGCCTTTGAGATGGTGAACCTCGGCGAGGAGGACGTTAAGGCCAAGTTCCCGGCCATGTACAACGCCTTCTGCTACGGCGCGCCCCCGCACGCGGGCATCGCTCCGGGCGTCGACCGCATGGTCATGCTGCTCGCAGGCGAGGACTCCATACGCGAGATAATCCCCTTCCCCATGAACAAGAACGCACAGGACCTCATGATGGGCGCCCCCGGCGAGGTCACCCAGAAGCAGCTAGACGAGCTGCACATAGCAATAATAAAACAGGAAGAATAACCCAAGAGCCCGGCCGGGAGGCCGGGCTCTTATCATGTTTCGGCTTCGCCGCCGGCGCAGGATGCATTTTTCGCGTCGGGGGAGTTGAGGCAACGAATATTTATGCGAAATATACAGAATATTATTGCCTTTGAATCAGTGCTTCCATAAAGTTCTTGTCAACTGTGCTGGAATGGCAGCATCCATTTTGTGCAGGTTTGCTGGATAAAGGTATGCTTAAAGCCCGCCGCAATTGCGGCGGGCTTTTTGTTTATTCGCTGTCGGGCATGTCCTGAGTGTGACGGTAGCAGTCGAATATGAGGTGCTGGAAGAGCTGCTCGTATACGCTGAGCTTCCGGCCCTTCTTGGAAATCAATGAGAATGGGGTAATCATCTGAAAATCCTCGATTTTTACCACGTTGACAATGCGCAGGTCGTCTGCGGTGAGGTCAGATTTGAGGGTGCGCGCCACGATGCTGTCGTTTTTGGCGGCAATGTCTATGGCCTGGTGCGGCGTCATGCAGACATAGGCGAGGTTAAGCCGTATCCCGGCCTTGGAGAAGGCCTCGGCTATGTACATGCCGGGAACGGTTTTCAGGTCAGGCATCAGCAGGGGGACATTGTCCAGTTCGCGCAGCCAGACGTTCTCGCGCCGGGCAAAAGGGTGATTTTTGCTGACAATGAAGACCTGTTCCACGTTTTCAAGCAGGGTAACATCAAATTTCTGCTTGCTGTATTCGCCGTAGACCATCGCAAAGGAGGCCTGCTCTTTCAATACCATGTCGGCGCAGACGGTTGAGTAATCGTTTACCAGGGTGACGGAGAATTCGTCCGGCGGAGTGAGCAGCAGTTTTTGCAGGGAGGCGGGGAGCTTCATGAAGCGACCGGTGGAAATTGAGACCGTGATGCTGGCCTTTCCGGTAGCCGCGAGCTTTCCCAGCTGGCTTATTTTGTCTACGTGTTCTATGACAGTTTGTGCTTCGGTAAGGACAGAAGTGCCGAAATTGGTCAAAGACAGGCCGTTGGACGTTCTGAAAAACAGGTCGGCGCCCAGCTCGTCTTCGAGCCGCCGAATCGCAGCGCTTATGCCCTGCGGACTTATGTACAGCGCCGCCGCAGCCTTGGACATGCTGCCGTGTTTACAGATTTCGATGAAGTAGCGAAGCTGATTGATGTCCATTCTTCATACCCTTTCTACAAAAAACGCTGATTATCGGCCGACACTTCATCCTAAATATTCTAAACAGGTTTTCAGCAATTAGCCAGCTTCGTGTTTTTGAAATGCAAAATGGAAGTTTAAGCAATATGGCATTAAACAACAAATAGTTGATGTATCAATCTGTCAAAGAAGCTGCTTAAATATGCGTTTCTTGTGGCATCCACTTCGTTATGATATTTTTTAAACAAATAGAACGGCGCTTCAGCAGGCCAGGATAATTGCGGATTATGCCCGCACTTAGGCGAAAAGATGAAGCCGCGTTATCTGAAACGCACAAAAAATTAAAATATTCAGGCGAGGTGGGAATTGTGAAACTTCCATTAAACGGTGTAAAAATTCTCGATTTGAGCACGATGTATCCCGGTCCGCTCTGCACCATGCTGCTGGCGGATTACGGCGCCGAAGTGATAAGGATTGAGCCCCCCAAGGGCGGTGATCTCTGGCGCCTTTCCCAGCCGAGGCTCAACGGGCTCGGAATGCCGTACCTGCAGGTCAACCGCAACAAGAAGAGCATGACGCTCAACCTGAAAGAGCCTGAAGCGAAAGAAATCTTCTACGATCTGGTGCGTACGGCCGACGTTGTGGTCGAGCAGTACCGCCCCGGCGTCGTTAAGCGTCTGGGCATCGACTATGAGACCGTGAAGCAGTACAACGAAAAGCTGGTCTATTGCTCAATCTCCGGTTACGGCCAGGACGGCCCGTACAGGCTGAAGGCCGGACACGACATAAACTACATAAGCCAGGCCGGCATCCTCGGCCTGACGGCCCGCAAGGGCGAAAAGCCCGTGATTCCCGGCGTGCAGATAGGCGACATCGGCGGCGGCGCGCTTTACGCCGTTATAGGCATCCTGATAGCCCTTATGGGAGCGAGGGAAACCGGCCGCGGCCAGTATGTGGACACCGCAATGTTCGACGGCGCCATATCCCTCATGGCCTGGCCCGCCTGCGGCACTCTCGTCGGCAGCAAGGGACTCGAACCTGAGGGCAGCATCCTCATCGGACAGCTCGCCTGCTACAACGTCTACGAGACAAAGGATGGCCGCTACATGAGCCTCGGCGCGGTTGAAAACCACCTCTGGGGCAATTTCTGCGAGTTCGTCGGACATCCCGAATACACCGCGCTGCAGCGCGACGAGGAGAGGCAGCCGAAGATGAAGGCTGAAATAAGCCGCATCTTCAAAGAGCGCACGCTTGCCGAGTGGGTGGAGGCCCTCGCCGGCGTCGATTGCTGCTGGTCCGCCGTCAACACCGTGGACGAGGCCATGAAAGACCCCCAGGTCACCAGCCGCGGCATGATTATTGAAATCACCGATCCCCAGGGAGAGTACGGCACCGTCAAGATGATAGGCGACCCGATAAAGCTCTCCGATACGCCGGCGCGCAAGGAGCTGTTCCCGCCGCGCAAGGGCGAGCATACGAAGGAGACGCTCCTGTCCATAGGCCGCAGTGAAGAGGAGATCGCGGACCTCAGGGCCAGAGGCGTTATCTGATAGAGCGAGAGATAAGAAAGGACGAGAGGAAGACAGATGAAGATTCTGGTATTTGTCAAGCAGATACCCAACACCAGCGAAGTGCGGCTGGACCCTAAAACGGGCAACCTCTGCCGCGACGGCGTCGAGAGCGTGATAAACCCGCTCGACCGCAACGCCGTCGAGGCCGCGGTTCAGCTCCGGGCCGCCCACGGCGGCACAGTCACCGCAATTACCATGGGCCCGCCCCAGGCGGCGGAAGTGCTGCGCAAGGCCATGGCTCTGGGCTGCGACTACGCTTACCTGCTCAGCGACCGTGCTTTCGGCGGCGCCGACACCCTGGCTACGGCCTATACTCTGGCCGAGGCCGCAAAGAAAATAGGCGGATATGACCTGCTGCTCTTCGGACAGCACTCAGCCGACGGCGACACCGCCCAGGTGGGCGCGGCCGTCGCGGCTTTCCTGGACATCCCGCAGGTGACCCTGGCCTGCTCGATAGAGTGCTCGGACGGCTGGGCCGTCTGCAGCCGCGAGCTGAAGGACTGCGTGCAGAGCGTGCGCGTGAAGCTGCCCGCCGCAGTCAACGTCACGGCCGCGATAAACGAGCCTCCGTACGCCCTGCCCATGAACATCCTGGATGCTCTCAATAAACCCATTACCACCTGGAATGCCGCCGAGCTCGGCGCAGATACCTCCAAAACCGGCACGCCCGGTTCACCATCGGCCACGAAACGCGTAGTTGAGCCGAAAAAGAGCAATGCCGGCGCGGAGTATTTCACCGGCAGCGTTAAGGAAATGGCGGCCAGGTTCGTAGACATGCTTGAAAACGAGCATCTGATATGAGGTGGAGTATGGAAAAGAGTCAATACAAAGGCATTTGGGTGTTCGCCGAACAGGAGAACGCCGTCATACATCCCGTGACCTGGGAACTGCTTGCTAAGGCTCGTGAACTCGGCGCCGAATGCGGCGAGAGCGTAACCGCGGTGCTGCTGGGAAGCGGAGTGGCTTCGCTGGCCGGCGAGCTTATCGCCCGCGGCGCGGACGAGGTTATAATCGCGGAAGACCCGGCGCTCGCCGAATACAGTCCCAGGCCGTATCAGCACGCCGTCGCCGAGCTGGCCGCACGCCGCATGCCTTCGATAATCCTCTACGGCGCGACGCCGCTGGGGCGGGACCTCGCCCCGCGCGTCATGGTCAGCCTGAACACCGGCCTAACGGCCGACGCGATAGACCTCAGCTTCGACGAGGACGGCGTGTTCTGCCAGACCACCCCGGCTTACGGCGGCAAGCTGCTTGCCCACATAACGATTCCGGAGCGCCGTCCCCAGATGGTAACGGTGCGTCCCCGCACCTTCGAGCCCCTGGAGGCCGACCCGGCCCGCAGCGGCAGCATAATCACCGAAAAAGTGAATGTGGAGCCTGACGGCTGCTGGGAGGTGCTCGGCTGCGAGAAGAAGTCCGCCTCCGGCGCCCAGCTGGAGAACGCTTCCGTGATAGTCGCCGGCGGCCGCGGCGTCAAGACCGAGGAGCAGATGAACATGCTTCGCAGGCTTGCAGACCTTCTTGGAGGACAGGTGGCGGGTTCCCGGCCTCTGGTCGAGAGCGGACTGCTTACTCACGACTATCAGCTCGGTCAGTCCGGCGCAACGGTCAAGCCCGAGCTCATCATAAACGCCGCAGTCTCCGGCTCCATCCAGTACCGCGTGGGAATGCAGGGCGCCAAGCGGATAGCCAGCATAAACCTCAACGCCTCCGCGCCTATATTCTCGATTTCCCACTATGGCATGGTTGCCGATTTCAAAGCGCTCGTTCCCGCGATTATTGAGGAGATAGAGCGCCGCCGACAGAATTAAAAATTCAAATATAAAGGAGAGAGCAAGACCATGAAAAAACTGTACACCCCGTTCAAGATTAACGGCCTGGAACTGAGAAACCGCGTGGTCATGTCCCCCATGAGCATGGGACACTGCCACGACGGAATCTTCGACGATTCCCTCGCCGAGTTCTACCGCAGCAGAGCCGAGGGCGGCGTCGGCCTCATAGTTTTCGCGAACATGCAGTGGGATAAGGTGCGCCACGCGCACAACGTCCCCCTCCTGACCGATGAGAAGTACATCCCCACCCTGAAGCGCATCACCGACGCCATCCACGAGGGCGGCGCCAAGGTCTTCGCTCAGATTATGCACCGCGGCACCTCCGCCCCCCGCGCTACCATAGACGGTCTCGAGGCCGTCGGCCCCTCCGCCGTGCCCCGCAAGTTCACCCACTTCGAGATGCCCAGGGCCCTGACCGTTGATGAGATAAAGGAATTCGTCTCCTGGCAGGCAGACGCCGCCATAATCGCGAAGAAGGCCGGCTTCGACGGCATTGAGATCGAGACCAATTCTGGCTACCTCTACGGCCAGTTCTGGAGCCCGCTGACAAACAAGCGCGAGGACGAGTATGGCTGCCAGAGCATGGAGAACCGCAACCGCTTTATCGTTGAGTCTCTCACCGCCATCCGCAGCGCCGTGGGCGCCGAGTTCCCGCTGCAGCTCCGCGTCAGCGGCAGCGACCTGCTCAAGGGCGGCTGCACCGGCGAGGACATTGCCGACATCTGCGAATATCTGGACAACACCGGCCTTGTCGACTGCTTCTCCGTTACCGCCGGCTGGCATGACTCCACCGTCCCCCTGATTACCATGGAAGTCCCGTTCGGCAACTGGAACTACCTCGGCCGTCAGATAAAGGCCAAGGTCAAGGCCCCCGTTATCATGGGCATGCGCCAGTTCATCACCGAAGCGGAAGAGGTCGTTGAGCGCGGCGAATTTGACGGCGTCGTTATCGGCCGTCAGTGGCTGGCCGACGGCCAGCTCGTTAACAAGGCGATGCGCGGCGAGTACGACCAGATTCGTCCCTGCGTCGGTTGCAACGCCCTGTGTCTCGACGCCGCCCAGGCCGGCAAGGACACCGGCTGCATAGGCAATTACGAGTGCAACCGCGAAGGAGAGCTCAAGAACGCTGACGGCAAGTTCCCCAGCGAGGTCAAGAGCGAGAACCCCGAGCGCATCCTCGTCATCGGCGCCGGCCCGTCCGGCATGGAGTTCGCCCGCGTCAGCGCACTGCGCGGCCACAAGGTCACCATTTGGGAAAAGCGCAACCGCACCCTCGGCCTGAGCCTCTTCGCCGCCACGCCTCCGCGCCGCTACGACATCCGCTACCTCGGCCAGTGGATGGAGCGCGAGTGCCGCCGCCTGGGCGTTGAGATAGTGCTCAACAAGGAGGCCACCGCCGAGGATATCCTGGCCGCCAGCAAGGACTTCGACCGCGTCGTCATTGCCGCCGGCTCCAGGGCCGTCATGCCTCCCATCCCCACCGAAGAGGGCGCGCCCCTGGTTCACGCCTGGGACGTCTTTGAGGGCAAGGCCAACCTCGGCAACGGCAAGAACATAGTCGTTGTCGGCGGCGGCGACGTCGGCGTTGAGGTCGCCATGACCATCGCTGAAATCGACACCATAACCGCTGAACAGCTCCGCTTCATGATGATATACGAGACCGAGCCCGCCGAGAAGCTCAAGGAGCTCCTCACTCACGGCTACTACAAGGTCACCGTCGTCGAAATGGGCAAGAAGTTCGCCCCGGACATCAACCCCGGCAGCCGCTGGTCCATTATGTACCGTACGAAGCAGCTCGGCGTCAAGCTCATGAAGGAGACCCGCGTGCTGAAGCTCGGCACCGACTATGTCTCTGTTGAGAACGCCGACGGCGTGCAGAAGATTCCCGCCGACACCATCGTTATCGCAGCCGGCGCCAAGCCCAACAACGCCCTCTACGAGGAGCTCAAGGACAAGCTCCCGAAGGTCGACGTCATCGGCGACAGCGTCAACGTTGGACGCATCAACAACGCTGTTGAGAGCGCCTACCGCCTTGCGATGACCATCTGAACCAGGCCGCACAAAAATCTAAATATATCAAGGAGGAAGCAAAACTATGGAAATGATGCTCGACGATGTGAAGATTCTTGACTTCACCACCAACGTGGCTGGCCCCGGCGTCAGCGCTATGGCCTCCGACTTCGGAGCCCAGGTAATCAAAATTGAGTCTCAGACCGGCGACTCCGCCCGCACCTACGCCCCCTTCATAGACGGCAAGGGCATGACCCACGCCTGGATCAACCGCGGCAAGAAGTCCATCGTCATGAATCTCAAGGACCCCCGCGCCATCGAAGTCGTCAAGAAGCTCGTTATGGATGCCGACATCCTCGTCGAAGGCTTCCGCCCCGGCGTCATGGACAGGCTGGGCCTCGGCTATGAGACCCTGCACGAGCTGAACCCGAAGCTCATCTACTGCTCCGTCAGCGCTTTCGGACAGACCGGCCCCTACGCCAACCGCCCCGGCTTCGACCTGCTCGGCCAGGCCCTCTCCGGCATGATCTCCGTCAACGGCGAAAAGGGCGGCCACCCCATCAAGCACGGCGTCACCATCGCTGACTACTTCGCGGGCCCCAACGGCTATGCCGCCGTCATGACCGCTCTGCACTATCAGCGCCGCACCGGCAAGGGCCAGCACATCGACGTCTCCCTGCTCCAGGGCATGATTTACCTCAACAGCACCATCGACCGCCTCAACGACGGCGTCATCGTCAAGCCCAACGGCGGCCATCACAGTGCTCTGTGCCCCTTCGGCGGCTTCTGGAACAGCAAGGGCGAAGGCGTCATAATCTGCGCTCCCAACCCGAAGGCCTGGGCCACCGTCGCCAAGGCGATGGATCGCCCCGACTTCCTGACCGATCCCAAGTACGCGACCGTCAACGTGCGCGCCGCCAACCAGGTTGAGATAATCGCCGAGATAGAGGCGTGGCTCGACACTTTCCCCAGCATCGACGCCGCCATCGACCGCATGATGGAGTGCGGAGTGCCCTGCTGCAAGATAAACAACGACCAGGACGTCGTCAACGATCCCCAGGTCCAGCACATGGGCTACATTGTCCAGGCCCCGACCCCGGACGACGTCACCAGCAAGGATACCTTCCTCACCCGCGGCCCCAACGCTTTCTTCTCCGAGACTCCGGGCTACATCCACAAGGCGGACGCCCTGGGCCAGCACACTCACGAGATACTCGCCGATCTCGGCTACAACGAAGACGAGATTGCAAGCATGATGGAGGACTGGAAGCCCAATCCGGACAAGGTCTGAGTCTGTACTGACTCGCGTTAACAAAATTTTTACTGCAAAGGAGAGAAACGATGGAAAGAAAACTCCCGTTCCAGTGGCAGCACAACGAGTTCCGTGAAGCCTTCGGCGCTTTCCTCGACAAGGAAGCCGTGCCCTACTACGACCAGTGGTGCGAGCAGCACATGGTCCCGCACGAGTACTTCGAGAAGATGGGCCAGGCGGGCTTCATGGCCATGTGGGTTGACAAGAAGTACGGCGGCGCCGGCTGCACTGCCGACTATCTGTACACCGTCATCAAGGCTGAGGAGTACTCCAAGCGAGGTCTCAACTGCATCTTCTCCCGTCTGAGCGGCGACGTCGTCGCCCCCTACATAGCTGAGGACGGCTCCGAAGAGCAGAGGCAGAAGTGGCTGCCCAAGGTCGTCAAGGGCGAAGTCGTGCTCGGCGTCTGCATGACCGAGCCCGACCATGGCTCCGACCTCGCGAACATCGAGACCAGCGCCGTCGATATGGGCGACTACTACCTCGTCAACGGCACCAAGACCTTCATCTCCAACGGCATGGTCGCCGACGCCCTCGTCGTCGCCGTCCGCACAGACCCCAACGCCAGCAAGCCCCATCGCGGCATCAGCCTGCTGATAATCGAGACCGACCGTGAGGGCGTCTCCCGTCACCTGATACCGAAGATAGGCCTGCAGGCCCAGGACACCGCCGAGGTCAGCTTCGAGAACGTCAAGGTCCCCAAAGAGAACCTGATAGGCCAGGAAAACCGCGGCTTCTACGTCCTCATGCACCACCTCGAGGCCGAGCGCATCATGGCCGCCTACGGCTCCATCGGTACTGTTGAGCACAGTTTGAGCCTGACTGCGGACTATGTCAAGCAGCGCAAGATTTTTGGCGCTCCTCTGTCCTCCTTCCAGAACACCCAGTTCAAGCTGGCCGAGATGTACACCGAGTACAACCTCGCGCTCAACTTCCTGGACAACGTCCTGCTCGACTACATGGCAGGCAAGAAGGACATCAACACCGAGTGCTCCATGATTAAGTACTACACCTCCGAGCTCGCCTTCAGCGTGGCCGACAGGTGCGTACAGATGTTCGGCGGCTACGGTATCTGCACCGAGATGCCCATCGCGCGCCAGTTCTGCGACGCCCGCATCATGCGCTTCATGGGCGGCACCACCGAGACTCAGATGGGCGTTGTCGCCGGCGGCCTCGGCATAAAGTAATCTAATTTTAACCAAGAGCAGGGGTAACTATGGGAAACAAAAAGATACTCACACTTTTCAGCGTAAAGCAGTTCGTCTTCTTCGTCCTCGGCATCGTGGCCGCGATAGTCTTCTTCGTGATGACTCCGTTCGAGGGCCTGCCCCCCGAGGGCATGAAGGTGCTCGGCCTCTTCCTGATGGCCATATTCTGGTGGATGGGCTCCGTCTTCCCGGACTATGTCACCGCGTTCTGGATGATGGCCCTCATGATAGCCACCGGCGCCAGCTCTCTGGGAACCGTGTTCTCCGCGTTCTCCGGCAGCGTCATCTGGATAGTCATCCCGGTCCTCGCCGTAGGCGCGGCCCTGAGCAAGACCGGACTGCTCAAGCGCATCGTCCTCTTCATACTCAGCAAGTTTAAGGCCACCTTCAAGAGCCAGTCCCTCGGCTTCATCATCGCCGGTAATATTATCGACGCCCTGATCCCGAGCGCCACTGCCAAGGTCGCCATCGCTTCTCCGCTCGCCAAGACCTACGCCGACACCATGGGCTATGAGCCCAACAGCAAGCCGGCTGCCGGCCTCTTCTCCGCGATGTGGATGGGCTTCGGCGCCAACGGCCCGTTCTTCCTGACCGGCTCCACCATGTGCTTCACCATGATAGGCCTTCTGCCCGAAGGCTATCAGGACGGCTTCGACTTCCTCACCTGGCTGGGCGTGGCCTGGCCCTGGGGCATAGTGCTGCTCGTGTTCGCCTACCTTGGCGTGCGCCTGTTCTACACCCCGAAAAACGACGTCGCCGTCTCCGCCGAGGCCATTCACGCCCAGCGCGACGCCCTCGGCAAGATGAAGCGCAACGAGAAGATAGCCGCCTTCGTGCTGATTATCTGCCTCGTCCTCTGGGTTACCGAGAGCTGGCACGGCATTTCCAGCGCCGTCGTCGCCCTTATCGGCATGAGCATCCTGCTCGGCACCGGCGTGCTCGACCGCAAGGACTTCCGCGGCTCCATCGCCTGGGAATCCGTCATCTTCATCGGCTGCAGCACCGGCCTCGGCACCGTCTTCAGCAGCGCGGGCATCACCGACTGGGTCAGCGTGACCTTCGCTCCCTACCTCGAGCCCGTGTTCTCCAACGTGTTCGTAATGATTATTGTAAGCGTCGTCGTCATCACGGTTCTGCGTTTCGCCTTCGTGTCCCAGACCGCCCTGATGACCATCTTCACCGTGGCCTGCGCTCCGTTCGCCATTTCCGCGGGCATGCATCCCTTCATCCCCGGCTTCATCGCGCTCGTCACCGTGAACGTCTACAACGCCTCTTACAACAACGGCACCTACATCACCGCCCTCGCCGCCTCCAACGGCATGGTCGAGTATGGCCCCACCAGCAAGATGACCTGGGTTTACGCCCTGGCCTGCATCGTCGGCTGCATGTGCTGCATCCCGATGTGGAATGCTTTCGGCCTGATGTAATTCCAAGCTTTATACGGCAGCGGCCCCTAAAAAGGCCGCTGTTGTATGGGAGTAATAGTTAATTAAATCCCAAATTATCCAGCAAAACAAACAAAACAAAATCAATTGGGGGAAAAAACAATGGCAGAACTGATTATGGTTATCGCCTATATAGTCGTAACCACGCTGGTCGGCTGGGTGCTGAGTACCCGCGCCAAGGCCCGCAACGACATCAACAGCTTCTTCGTAGGCAAAAAAGAGCTCGGCGCCGTTCTCGTCTGCTTCACGATGTTCGGCGAAATGATTGCCGGCTCGAGCACCGTCGGCAGCGCGCAGACTGCGTTCAGCCTCGGTCTCTCGTCCGCGTGGACCAACTGGGGCCAGGCCCTGGGCGTGTTCGTATTCGTATTCACCGTCAGCAAGCTCTACCGTGTGGCCGGCCACTACGGCGCCTACTCCGTGCCCGAGGCCTTTGAGTTCCGCTTTGATTCCAAGAAGTGCCGCATGGTCGTCATGGTCATCGTGCTCGTCGTCTACGGCATCCTGTTCGCCATGCAGCCGAAGGCCGCGGCCAACATCATCGCACCCATGATTGGCGTCGACGTCACCATCATGACCTGGATTATGGGCATCATCTTCGTCATCCAGGCCCTTGTCGGCCTCAAGGGCATAGCCGCGATGAACGTCGTACACTCGGCAATTCTGTACATAGGCTGCGTGGTAGTCGGCGTCCTCGCCTGGAACCATGTCGGCAGCCTTGACATCGTCCGCGAGACTCTCGGCGGCGAGTTCCTGACCATTACCCAGCCCAGCGTGAGCACCGTTATCGGCAACGCCGCCGGCGGCCTCTTCGCCTTCATCCTCTCCACCAGCCTCGTCGCCAACGTCTACAGCGCCAAGACCAAGCGTACCGCCAACGCCGGCGTGCTGGCCGCGGCCATCCTGGTCGTAATCTTCGCCTTCTTCCCGGCGCTCATAGGCATCTTCGGCAAAATCATGTACCCCGACGGCGAAGCCGGCACCATTCTCTACACTGTGGCCGACACCTTCGGCCCCGCTGTCGGCGCCCTGGCCAGCATGGCCATCATCGCGGCCGTGTTCTCCACCGCCCCGGCCTTCCTGCTGACCCTGTCCACTACTCTCACCCGCGACTTCTATATCACCCTGATAAAGAAGGACGCCACCGACAAGCAGCAGCTCAACTTCTCCAAGTGGGCCATCTTCGGCATAGGCATCGTCGCCACTTTCCTCGGCATCTATGCTTCCAACATCCTGACCCAGGTCAACGGCGCTTTCCAGATTCGTGCCGTCGCCGGCCTCGTGCTCATTGTCGGTGCCTACTGGAAGAAGGTTGACAAGACCTCCGCTTTCTGGTCCATGCTCATCGGCGGCATAGTCGCTGCCGTCTGGCACTTCGCCGGCCAGCCCTTCGGCATCGTCCCGTTCTGGCCCGGCTGCGGCGTCGGCCTTGTCCTTCTCATCATCCTCACCCTCTGCAACGGCAAGAAGGTTTCCGACGACTATGCGCGCTACAAGTCGCTCATGGACGCGGTGCCTGCGGGCGAGCTGTAATCAGGCTTTCGTAATATGCGGGCCGGCAGGTTGACCCCTGGCCGGCCCGTCAGAACAACGAGGTGTAGAAATGTACCAATTTGATGACTTCCTCATTCGCAACGCACAGATGTATCCCGACCGCCTGGCCTTTGTATTTAAAGACAAGGCCTACACCTGGGATGGACTGAACAGGGCCGTTAACCGCCTGGCTCACTCCTTTGCCGGAATCGGCCTCGGAAAGGGCGACCGCGTGGCGTACATGTTCGCAAACTGCGCCGAAGTGGTGCTGGTGTTCCTCGCCACGCAGAAGATAGGCGCGACCGCGCTGCCCATAAATACACACTTCCTTTCGGGCGAGATTTCCCGTATAATGGACGTGGTAGACTGCAAGGCGGCCGTATATGAGCAGCGCTTCTCCGGCACCATTCACGACGCCGCCGCTGCCTATGGCAAGCTCGAGCACATGATAGTGCTCGGCGACCCGGCCGAGGACGAGCTGAGCCTGACCGAGCTCATCGCCAATCCCGACGAGAGCGAGGCCCAGGTGGATCTCGGCGCCGACGACGAGTCCGTAATCATCCTGACCAGCGGCACCACCGGCACCAGCAAGGCCGTGCTGCGCACCCAGAGCATGATGCGTGAATATGGACTCATGCTGGCCATCGAGAACGACAACAGCCACGCTCCGGAGGTTGCGCTGACCCATTGCCCGTTCTTCCACACCGCCTGCCTGAGCATCCTCGTCAAGATGCTCGCGCTCTGCGGCACCTTCGTGCTGGTTGACAAGGTGGACGCCGACTTCATATTCGAGCAGATAGACAAGTACAAGGTGACTATGATGCTCATGGTGCCCCCGCTGCTCTATATGCGCCTTTATGACTCCGGCCTCTGGCAGAAATACGACACCGGCACGCTGCGTGAGGCCCAGTTCACCGGCGGCAAGTGCAGCATGGACTATGTGCACAAAATCTTCACGATGTTCCCGAACAGCAAGCTGCGCCCCAGCTACGGCTCCACCGAGATTTGCGCCAGCTGCTCCGCCGTTATAGCTCGTGAGGAATTTGAGCGACGTCCTGAGCTCTGCAAGACCGTTGGCCGCATAAACGCCAACTGCCAGATGAAGCTTGTCGGCCCCGACGGCAGGGAAGTGCCGGACGGAGAAGTCGGCGAGGGCGTGGTTCGCTCTCCGGCTGTGTTCCGCGGGTACATAAAGAATCCCGAGCTCAACGCAAAGGTCATCGAAGAGGGCGGCTGGTTCCATACCGAGGACCTGCTGCGCCGCGATGAGGAAGGCTTCTACTACCTGGTCGACAGGAAAAAGGATATGATAAAAACCGGCGGCGAGAACGTCTACGCCCAGGAGGTCGAGGACGTGCTGCGCAACCATCCGGCCATCTTTGACTGCGCCCTGATAGGCGTTGAGGACGAGCGATTCGGCGAGGCCGTTGCAGCCGCCATAGTGCTCAACCCCGGAGCGACCCTCTCGGACGAGGAACTGATAGCCTACTGCCGCTCCACTCTCCCCAGCTATAAAAAGCCGCGCTACGTCGCGTATGTGGACGAGCTTCCGCACAACGTCACAGGCAAGATTCAGAAGAGCGTACTGCGTGACAACGCCGACAAGCTCTTCCGTCCGATTGAAGGACTAAAATAAGCGGCAAATACGCAGAATGTATGTACTCAACGGGCATTTTTGCCCGTTGAGTACAGCTGCGCTCAAAAGAAATTCGAGAATTACGGAGGCACCGATGCCTGGAAGAAAGTTTATTATACCCGAATTCGGTCCCTTTGCCGGCATGAGAGTGGTCGGCGCGGGCTCGCTTATCTCCATGCCCTTCGCCGTCAGCATGATGGCGGAGTTCGGCGCGGAGGTCATACAGATAGAGCGCCCGAGCGCGCCCGACACATACCGAACCTTCGGCCCCCTTGCGTACACGGATGACGGCAGGCCCGTCGGCTCCGCCTGGATACAGGAGGCGCGCAACCGTCTGAGCATGACGCTGGAGCTCGGCAGGGACAGGCCGGAGTCGCATGAGCTCTTCCTCGACCTCATGCGCGAGACCGATATTTTCATCGAAAACCTCGTCTGGCTGGACAAGCTCGGAATAGACGACCGGGAGCTGCTGCGCGTCAACCCCAGGCTGGTCATTGTCCACATCTCCGGCTTCGGCCACAAGGAGTTCGGCGGAGTGCCGGAATTCTGCGACCAGGCTTCCTACGATATGATAGGGCAGTCGTTCTCCGGCTATGCGCTGCAGAACGGCTGGCCGGACAGGCCGCCGCTGCTGACCTGTCCTTCGGTCAGCGACTATATTACGGCGCTGTTTGCGCTCTTCGGCATGCTCGCGGCCTATCACTCCGCCATTCAGACGGGCCGCGGCCAGGTTGTAGACATAGCACAGTACGAGGCGCAGGCCAAGATAATGCGCGAGGCCTTCAGCATGTATTCGCTCGGCCTCGGCGAACAGCAGCGCGCGGGCAACAAGTCCCGCACAAGCCAGCCCTGGGACGTGTTCATAAGCCGTGACGGCAAATACGTCAGCTGCGGTGCGGTCGGCCCCGCGGTATATTCCCGCTTCATGAAAGCGGTGGGTCTCAGCGAGGAGGACTATCCCTACTGGGAGGCCGCCGGAAACAAGGAGGCCATAAACAGCACCAGGGGCCTGTCCCTGGACCAGGAGATACGGGACTGGTTCGCAAACCATGACGCCGCCGAGGCGGAGGAGATTATGCGCATGGCCAAGGTGCCGTGCGCGCATATCAACACCGTCGAGGAGTGTATGAACCACCCTCATTACCGCAGCAGGGAGGACTTTGCCGCCTATACGGACGAGACCCTCGGACGCGAAGTTGAAGCGTTCGGCGTTTTCCCGAAGCTGAGTGCGACGCCGGGCAGGATCTGGCGCGGCGCGCCCAGGCACGGGCAGGACACCGACGAAATCCTGCGCGTCGTTCTCGGCCGCGACGCAGAGACTATAGCCCGGCTGCATGCAGAGGGCGTGGTGTGAATAAGGCGCCTGCCCGGCGGGAAGCCGCCCGGGCAGGTATTTGCCCCTGTCCGCGCTTTGCGCGGGCTTTTTATTTGACGCGGGGCGATGCGTGTGTTACTATTTTTATAGTAATTCAGCCATAGGAGGCGGAGCTATGTATAACCGCGTACTCGAGAAGTTCAGGGCAGGGGAGAAGAGCCTCGGCACGTTTACTCACCTTTTGAGCGCGCCGGCCGTGGAGGCGCTTGCTTATACGGGGCTTGACTATGTGATAATC
>CALXGL010000140.1 GCA_944387825.1 uncultured Oscillospiraceae bacterium
AGGGCCAGGAGATGGACGACCACTATTTCGGCACCGTCAAGCCCCGCGTCGCCGCCTTCATGCGCGACATAAACGAGGAGCTCTGGAAGCTCGGCGTCTGCGCCAAGACCGAGCACAACGAGGCCGCCCCCGCCCAGCACGAGCTGGCCTGCGTATACAACACCGCCAATATCGCCGCGGACCACAATCAGCTGGTCATGGACGTCATGCAGAAGGCCGCCAAGCGCCACGGCCTGGTCTGCCTGCTGCACGAGAAGCCCTTCGAGGGCGTCAACGGCTCCGGCAAGCACAACAACTGGTCCATGGCCACCGACACCGGCATAAACGTCTTCGACCCGGGCGAGACCCCGGGCGAGAACGCGCAGTTCCTGCTCTTCCTCTGCTCCGTGATAAAGGCCGCGGACGACTATCAGGACGCGCTGCGCGTCTCCGTCGCCCGCGCGGGCAACGACCACCGTCTCGGCGCCGCCGAAGCGCCCCCGGCGATAATCAGCATGTTCCTCGGCGACGAGCTCACAGAGATTCTCGACGCCATTGAGAGCGACACGCCCGTCGGCCAGAAGGAGAAGACCCTCTTCAAGGTAGGCGTACACGCCCTGCCGCCCTTCCCGAAGGACACGACCGACCGCAACCGCACCTCTCCCTTCGCCTACACCGGCGCGAAGTTTGAATTCCGCATGCCCGGCAGCGCGGCGAGCATCTCCTCCTGCAATATCGCGCTCAACACCGCCGTGGCCGAGGAGCTTCTCCAGTTCGCCGACGAGCTCGAGAACGCGGAGGACTTCAACACCGCCCTGCACGCGCTTATACGCCGCGTCGTACACGAGCACAGGCGGATAATCTTCAACGGCAACGGCTACGACCCCAGCTGGGTGGAGGAGGCCGCGCGCCGCGGGCTGCATAACTTGCGCTCCACGCCCGAGGCCTTGCCCCATTTCAGCGACCCGGAGAATATCGAGCTCTTCACCCGGCACAAGGTCTTCTCCGAGAGCGAGATACGCGCCCGGCAGGAGGTCTTTCAGGAGGAGTACTGCAAGCTGGTGCTCATCGAGGGCAAGACTGCGCTCGGCATGGCGCGGCGCGAGATTTTCCCCGCCGTCAGCAGGTTCAGCTATAAGCTGGCCCAGAGCGCCAAGGCCCAGCGTGAGCTGCTGCCCGAGCGCCGTCCCCGCTACGAGTGCTCCACCCTCAGCTACCTCACGCAGCTCATGGACGCCGCCTACTCCCTCGCCGGCGAGCTGGAGGACGCGCTTGTGGCCGCGGACGGGATAAAGGACCTGACCGAAAAGAGCCTCCATCTGCGCGACAAGGTGCTGCCCGTGATGGGCGCGCTGCGCGCCGCCTGCGACGACATGGAGAGCGTCACCGGAGAGGACGTCTGGCCCATGCCCACCTACGGAGAGCTGCTGGACGGCGTAAAATAAAGCCCGAAAAGGCCTGCCGGCCTTTTCGGATTCCTCCGCGCCCGACGGTTTGAGGACCGGCGGGCGCGGTCGCGCCTGCGGCGCTTTTAAGGCGCAAACGCCGCAGGCGGCGGAGAAAAATAATGCCTTTAAATCAAAAACTCTCTTGACAAATCCCGGCGCATTTGTTATTATAATCGTCGCCGGTAATTGCGCTGGTATAGCTCAGTCGGTAGAGCAGCTGATTTGTAATCAGCAGGTCGGGGGTTCGAGTCCGTCTACCAGCTCCACCTGCAAGGCCGCAACGCACGGCCGGCGCAAGTAAATATGGGGGTGTTCCCGAGTGGCCAAAGGGGACAGACTGTAAATCTGCTGGCAATGCCTACGGTGGTTCGAATCCACCCGCCCCCACCATCTGGAGTACTACCGGAATTTGGTACATTTTATTTGTGAAATTACCAAATAACCGGTAGTATTTTTTATTTCTAAATCCTTGCGTTCTACAGGGTTGTCCGAGCTTTTTTTGTAGTAATCTTCCTCAAATTCGTCTGGTGCAATATACCCGCACCTTTTATGCGGCCGCTCCGTGTTATAGTAATGAATATAATCGGCTATGCCTTTAGCAAGTTCGTCATAGGATGGGAACTCTTTACAATAGAGTTCCTCTTTTTTGTATGTGGCAAAAAACGACTCTGAGACAGCATTGTCCAATGGATTGCCGGGCCTTGAAAAGGACTGCGCTATGCTTTCATCTTGAAGCATTTTGTAGAAACTATAGGCGGTGTATTGTATACCCAAATCGCTATGAAACATCAGGCCCTTGGGACGACCTCTCAGCTTAAATGCCTCTTTTGCAGGAGTCATGACGAGAGCGGCATTACATGTATCGCTTAAGTTATATGCAAGAACCTTCCTGGAAAACAGGTCAAGGACTACAAACAGGTAGTACTTTGTTTCGCCTATACAAATGTATGTAAAGTCGCTGGCCCAAACTTTATTGGGATCCGTTTGATTAAACTGCTGCCTCAGTTTATTCCGTTTGCCATATACGGAGGATGTATAGTCGAATCGAGCTTGTCTCTGGCTATAAGGTATCAATTCCATTTCTTTCATCAGGCGTTTAATCCGTTTAAAACCAATCTCATGCCCATCCCGTCGAAGCCGGTGCCTAATCTGTGCGGCTGTCATACGCTCACCGCTTTTTTCAAAGGTTTGTCGAATCAGAGGTTTAAAGAATTCATCCTTTAAATCTTCAACTTTAATCTTGTTTTTGCTCTTGATGTAGTTATAGTACGTTCCACGCGGCAAGTCTAAATAAGTACAAATTGAGTGCAATGAGAATTTTCCGA
>CALXGL010000141.1 GCA_944387825.1 uncultured Oscillospiraceae bacterium
CGCCCTGGTAGAGTCCGTAGTAGTTGTACTGCTCGTTTATGAGGTCGGCGGTGGCGACGCGGTCGACCCACTGCGGTATCTCGCTCATCTCCAGGTATTCGCTCTCGCCGGTGACGGCGTTGAGCAGCACCGCGCCGGTGACGTCCTCGCCGCCGAAGAGGCCTATCTTCTTGGTTATGACGCTGGCGACCCAGTAGGGCTCGCCGTCCTCGTTGACCTCAAAGTTGACGTCGGAGAACATCAGCGTGGGGTAGTTGAAGCGCAGGTGGCGGTCCAGGTCGCGGAAGAAATACTCGCTGGGCGAGTACCGTATGCCGTTTTCGATACGCGCGACCTCGACCTCCTGCGTCACCATGTCGATGACGAGATAGGCGGGAATGCCGTTTTTCTGGTTGTTCCACCACTTGAAGACGTCGCCGTAGTTGAGGTAGGTGACGCGCACGGGGCGGCCGTGGTAGTTTATCTGATAGCTCTCGGAGTTGACCTCAAACTGGCTGACGAGGTCGCTCAGCTCGCCGAGGCGGCGGGTGGCTAGGACGTTGGCCGAGGCGTCGTCGAGCATGGGGATCTGGTCGAAGCTTATCTCCGCGACGTCGGTGGCGAAGTCGCCCTGCTCTATGGGCAGCAGCGCGGCGTAGTCGCGCGCCCTGAACAGCTTCCAGCCGACGAGGGAGCCGACGACAAACACGAGCACGCACAGGCAGATGATATAGAAGGGCACTGCCGCCTTCTTGCGGGCGGTTGTGACGTACTCTTTGACGGAGCTGGCGCGGAATCCGCCGAGTATGAGCGAGGAGGCGCACCAGACAAGGCAGAGAAGCACGATGAAAATATAGAGTTCGGTGGAGTGGATGTTTAAGGCGGGCAGCTCGAAGTAGAAGTACAGAAAGCCGAATACAACAGTGATAAGCAGGCTTATCAGCGTGGCTTTTCCGCGCGACATGGTCTTGCGGGGCTTTTTGGGCTTGCTGTTCTGGCGGTTCGGCGGGGTCCAGCTGTATTCGCCGCTCTCAGGGTCCTGGGAGAAGCCGCCAAAGTTGCCAAAGTTGAATTTCATCAGGTTTTCGTCCTCCGTAATGGTAGTGTGTGCCGGAATGCCGCCCGGGAGGGCCGGACCGGCGCAGGGCTTGTCCGTTCGGCCGCCGCGAGGCAGCCAATACATACCTGTTATGATACCTCAAATCCGGCCTTTAAGCAACAGGAAGTTTAAGAAATACTTGAAAAGCGGATAAGGCCTCCTTAAAGTTTCGCCGCAGCTGGAGGAAACGAGCAAAAGCTATTGCCTACGCGCTTAAAACAGTGTATTATGGCTATGATAAAACACAGCGCTTGAAAAGACGGAGGGAGGCCCGGCGTTGGAACTGAACAAGAAAAACGTGCGGACAATCCTGCTCATAATAGTTTTTGCCGTCATACTGTTTACGGTAGTGCAGAATCTGGGCGCATTGTTCGGCTTCATTGTGGACGTCTGGGGCGTTTTTTCGACGGTTACGGCCGGCCTGGCCATAGCTTTCGTACTGAACGTGCCCCTGCGCATCTTTGAAAACCACACCTTCTACGCCCTGCGCGAGCACCGCAGCCCGCTGGTGCGCAGGCTGCTGCGCCCCGTGGCCATTGTCTGTTCCCTGCTTGTCACGCTCGGCCTGCTCATAGTGCTGCTGCTCGTCATTCTGCCGCGGCTCGTTGAGACGGTCGGCGCGGTACTTGCGCAGATGCCCGACTATGTCAACGACATAATCGCCTGGGGCGACCGCGTGCTGGAGCCCTTCGACTTCTCGCTTTCCGCCTACCTGGGCGATATAAACTGGGACCAGGTCTTTACCAGCATAGGCAACAAGCTCTCCGAGAGCGTGGACGGCATAATCGGCACGGCCGGCGACGTCATGGGCACGGCCGCCAATGTGGGCACGGCGATTGTGAGCATCGTGATAGACGTGGTGTTCTCGGTGATAATAGCCGTCTATGTCCTCGCCCAGAAGGAGAAAATCGGCCGCTTCATGCGCCGGCTTGCGGAGGCCTTCCTTCCGCGCCGCGCCGCAGGAGGTATCGAACGCCTCGCCGCGCGCGCAGGCGAGACCTTCTCCAACTTCATATCCGGCCAGCTGGCCGATTCCTGCATACTGGGCGTGCTCTGCTTCTTCGGCATGATTATTTTCCGCTTCCCCTATGCGGACGTAATAAGCGTCGTCATCGGCGTGACCAGCCTGGTGCCGCTGGTGGGCTCTTTCGTGGGCATAGTTATCGGCGCGCTGCTGATACTCATTGTCGATCCGATAAAGGCCCTGCTTTTCGTCGTATTCGTGCTGTGCCTGCAGCAGGTTGAGGGCAACCTCATTTACCCGAAGGTCGTGGGCAAGGCCGTCGGCCTGCCGGGCGTGATAGTGCTCTGCGCCGTGCTCGTGGGCGGCAATATTGCCGGCGTCCTGGGAGGGCTCTGCGCCGTGCCCGTCTGCGCGATAATCTACACGACTCTCCGCGAGGCCGTGGACAACCGTCTCGCAAAGCGCGTAGGTCCGCGCAGCCGCTGACTATTGGTATCTGGTTTGACCACGGCTTCTGTGCATTTGACACAAAGCTGATAAAGTGTCCAAAATCGCTTGTAAAACGGACAAAATTGTGTTATATTTTGGTCAAAGGCGATGAGTATTCATCGCACGGGCGGCGGAAGGCCTGGAAAGGCCAGACGCCGACGGCCGTATTATTAACCGCGCCGCCGGGGCAAGGGCAAGCGCCGGTGCGCGCACTGGAAGGCTGCGGGTAGGACGCTTGCCGCAAGGCCGCCTGTTCAGGCGCCGGCGCTTCGTTTTTGCGGGACGGGGTGCCGCTTCCCACGCCGGAGGAGGACGCAGTTGCGGCTCCCGCTCAGTTCCAGCAAGAGGAGGGCACGCGTTGGCCGCGTGCCCTCTTTCTTATAAGGATGGTGATATTGAACTATGGAATTTGGCCAGATAGTTGCACCGACCATAAAAGAGCTGTTCATTGAGCGCATAGAGGGGATGATTCTCTCCGGGACGCTCAAGCCCGGAGACAGGCTGCCCAGCGAGCGCGAGCTCGCCGAGCAGATGAAGATAAGCAAGACCATAGTACATATAGGGCTTGAGGACCTGGCGCGCATGGGCTTCCTGGAGGTGACGCCGCGGCGCGGCACCGTCGTGGCCGACTTTGCGGAGACCGGGAACCTTGAGACGCTCAACGCCATACTGCGCTATAACGGCGGGAAGCTTGACCGCCAGATGGTCGTTTCCATAATCGAGCTGCGCAGCGCCGTGGAGGGCGGCGCGCTGATTCGGCTCGGGCGCAGGCATACCCAGACGGATATAGACGAGCTGCGCGCGCTGCTGGCGGACTATACGCAGCAGGCGCAGCAGGGGCCTGATTTGAAGACGATGGCGGACGCGCTTGCCCGCTTCCACTACCGCATCTGCACGCTCTCCGGAAACCAGCTCTTCCCGCTTATAATGAACGCTTTTCGCGGCGTGGGCAATGTGCTTTGGGAGGATTCCGCCCGCTTCTGGGGCGCCGAAGCGCTGCTTGAGCAGGGGCGCAAGCTTCTGGACTTCCTCGACAGGGGAGAGGGAGAGGCTGCGGCCGACTATCTCAACAGCCTGTTTGACCACTACCTTGAGAATATGCCGTAATGACAGAGCGCGGGGACGGCCGTCCCCGCGCTTTCCGCCGCAGAGGCAAAAAGAGCTCCCGCTTTTTGGCGGGAGCTCTTTTTATTACACGGCCTTGTTGGCGTTTATCTTCACGCCGGGGCCCATGGTGGAGGCGGTGAAGCAGCTGCGGATATACTGGCCCTTCGCGGCGGCCGGCTTCGCGCGGACGATGGCGCCGATGAGGGTGTTGTAGTTCTCCGTGAGCTTTTCGGGGCCAAAGCTGACCTTGCCTATCGGGCAGTGGATGATGTTGGTCTTGTCGAGGCGGTACTCGACCTTACCGGCCTTCGCCTCGCTGACGGCCTGGGCAATGTTCGGGGTGACGGTGCCGGCCTTGGGGCTGGGCATCAGGCCCTTGGGGCCGAGCAGCTTGCCGAGACGGCCGACGACGCCCATCATGTCGGGGCTGGCGATGACGGTGTCGAACTCGAACCAGT
>CALXGL010000142.1 GCA_944387825.1 uncultured Oscillospiraceae bacterium
AGGCGCTGCTGCCCTATCAGGTGAACGCAAAGGCCATGGGTCTCGCCAAGCCCGGCGCCATCTTCATGCACTGCCTGCCCGCCTTCCACGACCACAAGACCACAATAGGCAAAGAGGTGGGCGAAAAGTACGGCCTCGACGCCCTGGAGGTCACGGACGAGGTCTTCGAGGGGCCGCAGAGTGTGGTCTTCGACGAGGCCGAAAACCGCCTGCACACCATTAAAGCCGTCATGGCCGCCACCCTTGCAGATATGTAATAAAAAGCGCCTCCGCCGTCCAGCGGAGGCGCTTTTGCGCTCATATGCGCCTGATTGTTTTGAGAAGCGGCTTGAGCAGACTCGGGAAGAGCGCGCCGTAGACCACGGCTTTCGCAACGCAGACGGCCAGCCTGATTGCCAGAGTGCCGAAGACGAACGCGGCGGAATAGTAGCTGAAAACAACGCTGTCCACATAAAGAGCCAAAGTGTTGAGCAGCGTTATGAGCAGCTCTCCCATGACTATGGCGCCTATTGTGCGCGTACGCCTCTCAAGAGGATTTATGCGGTTCGTGCAGAAGCCAACGACAAGGCCGCAGACGACGTAGGGCAGTATCCAAAGCGGAGTCGTTACGGTTATGCCGTAGCCAGAGAGCAGGACCTGATAGATAAAAGTCCCGATAAAGCCCACAATGGCGCCGTCAATCGGGCCGAACAGCAGCGCTGCGAGATGTACAGGGACGCTTTCAAAGGTAAACTCCAGATTTCCGCCGAGCCTCAGTGCGGCCCCGCCCAAAACTGTACACATGGCGGCCAGCATTGCGTTCGCTGCGAGTCTGGCCGCGCCTGGATTTCTGTTTTTCACGCTGTACCACTTCTCTTTCTCAGATCATGACCGGCGCCGCCGGGATTTCAGGACCTTTCCGCCAGCTTTTCTGCGGCGGAGATGACATGGGAGCACAAAACGGCCGTGGTAACCGCGCCTACGCCCGCCGGAACGGGGGTTATGGCCTTTACAAGAGGCTCCACCTCGTCGAAGTTTACGTCGCCGCAGAGCCTGCCGTCCGGGCCCATGTTTACGCCCACGTCAATTACAACCTGATTCGGGTTGACGAAGCGCGCGTCCACGGTCCCGCGGTGTCCGGCCGCCACGACGAGTATATCGGCCTCGCGGCAGATTGCGGGCATGTCCGCAGTTTTCGTATGACACATGGCAACCGTGGCGTTGCGGGACTGCAGCAGCATGGACACCGGTTTGCCTATTACCAGGCTTCGGCCGATTACGGCGGCGCGTTTGCCTGCGGGATTTATGCCGTAGTGGTCCAGAAGAGCGATTACCGCTTCCGCCGTGCAGGGAGAGTAGCCGCGGCCAGAGCCCGTGAATACGCCGCAGAGCGAGCGCTCCGTCATGCAGTCCACGTCCTTGTCAAGCTGCAGCGCCTCGCAGATTTCGCGCTCGTCGATGTGCTTGGGCAGCGGACGGAACATGAGACAGCCGTGGACGTTTTCGTCGCGGTTTATCTTATCAATGACGCTCAGCAGCTCGCTGCGTCCGGCCGTGGAGGGCAGCGCGCAGCGGCGTACGGATATGCCTATCTTCTCGCAGCGCTTGATTGAGCCGCGCTCATAGGCGACGTCGCTTTCGTTTTCACCGAGGCGCACTATGGCAAGAGATGGGAAAATTCCGCGCGCTTTAAGCGCTTCGGCACGGGCGGTGAGCCGCTCGGTCAGAGCGGCTGCGACAGGGGCGCCCTTGAGTATTTCGGCCATCAGTTCAGCCTCCCGTATACTTCTTCGTAGATTTCCCCGGCGGCGGTGCAGCCGTCCGAAAGCAGGACGTTTGCCTCTTCGTTTATCGCATCGGCCCTGTCGCGCCGGGACATAAGGCGGGTATTCACGAACACGTTGAGCGCGGCGGCCTCGAGCGCGGCGCGGGTTATCGCGGCGGCGCAGCCGGCATCGGAGACGGCCAGCGCGCTGCCCTTGGCCGCGTACTCCGCTATGAGTTCCAGAGCCTTGACGCATTTGCGCATTATCTCCAGCGGCGGCTGCACAGCAGCGAGCAGCGCGGCTTCCATGACCTCTTGACGCTTTGGGTCATCTTTGGGTATGCCGTAGGCTTCGCTCAGCGGCTTGAACGCCTCCGCGTCTGCGTCTATCAGAGCGACGAAATCCGCACGGAGTGCCTCGGCGCGCTGATTGAGCGCTGCGATGTCCTCCTGCACCTCCGCGTACTTCTTCTTGCCCATCGTGAGATTCCCCACCATGTTCCCCAGCGCAATCCCCACAGCGCCGCAGAGCGCCGCCGCGCCTCCGCCGCCCGGGGTGGGGGCGGAGGACGCGAGTGTTTCCAGAAATTTATCTACGTTCTTTTCCATCAGAACAGCCCCGAGATAACGCCGTTTTCATCGACGTCTATCTTCTCCGCGGCCGGTACCTTCGGCAGGCCCGGCATGGTCATGATGTCGCCGGTGAGCGCCACGATGAAGCCCGCGCCCGCGCAGACCTTGAGGTTGCGCACAGTGACCGTGAAGCCGCTCGGCGCGCCGAGCAGGCTCGCGTCGTCCGAGAAGCTGTACTGAGTTTTGGCCATGCATATGGGCAGCTTTCCAAAGCCGAGTTCTTCAAGCTGCTTTATCTGCTTGACCGCATTGCCCACGAGCTGCACGCCGTCGGCGTGGTAGACCTTCGTGCATATGGCCGTCAGCTTGTCCATGATGCTCATGTCCAGCTCATAGCTCTGGCGGAACTCGTTGGGCTGCTCGCACAGACGCACGACCTCCTCGGCCAGGGCCTTGCCGCCCTCGCCGCCCTTGGCCCAGACCTCGCTGAGCGCGACGTTGACGCCGAGCTCGCGGCATTTGGCTTCAACCAGCTCGAGCTCGGCCTTCGTGTCCGTCGGGAAGGCGTTTATCGCGACCACGCAGGGCAGGCCGAACACGTTTTTAATGTTGCTCACGTGCTGGAGCAGGTTCGGCAGACCCTTCTCGAGGGCGTCGAGGTTTTCGTGGTTCAGCTCCGCCTTCGGCACGCCGCCGTGGTATTTCAGCGCGCGGACGGTCGCGACAATCACGACGGCGTTGGGCTTCAAGCCCGCCATGCGGCACTTGATGTCCAGAAACTTCTCCGCGCCGAGGTCTGCGGCGAAGCCGGCCTCAGTTACCACATAGTCCGCGCACTTGAGCGCCATGCGCGTCGCCGTGATGCTGTTGCAGCCGTGCGCGATGTTCGCGAAGGGGCCGCCGTGAATGAACACGGGCGTGTGCTCGAGTGTCTGCACGAGGTTCGGCTTGAGCGCGTCCTTGAGCAAAGCCGCCATCGCGCCCTCGGCCTTCAGGTCGTGCGCCGTGATGGGCTTTCCGTCATAGGTGTAGCCGACGATTATGCGCGCAAGCCTCGCCTTGAGGTCGGTGATGTCGCTCGCGAGGCAGAGCACGGCCATGACCTCGCTGGCGACCGTTATCTCAAAGCCGTCCTCGCGGGGCACGCCCTGCATCCTGCCGCCGAGGCCGTCAACTATATGACGGAGCTGGCGGTCGTTCATGTCTACCGCGCGCTTCCAGGTTATCTGCTTGGGGTCTATGCCCAGCGCGTTCCCCTGCTGGATGTGGTTATCCAGCATCGCGGCCAGCAGGTTGTTGGCCGCGCCTATGGCGTGGAAATCTCCGGTGAAGTGCAGGTTTATGTCCTCCATCGGCACGACCTGCGCATAGCCGCCGCCGGCCGCGCCGCCCTT
>CALXGL010000143.1 GCA_944387825.1 uncultured Oscillospiraceae bacterium
CAGGACCGCCCCCTGCTCTCGGGCACGATACGCGACAACATCACCTACGGCTGCACCCGCGCTGTCACGGACGAGGAGCTCGAGAGCGCGGCGAAGCTCTCCGGCATCTGGGAACTCGTATGCAGCCTGCCCAAGGGCTTCGACACCGAGGTTGAGGCCAACGGCGCCAACTTCTCCGGCGGCCAGCGCCAGTGTATGGCCATCGCCCGCGCCATCGTGCGCAACCCGGATTACCTGCTGCTCGACGAGGCCACAAGCAATCTGGACGCCCAGAGCGAGCGCCAGGTCACTGAAGCGCTTGACAATCTGATGAAGGGCCGGACAACGATAATGATAGCCCACAGCCTTTCCGCGATAAGCCACGCGGACAACATAATCGTCCTCAGGGACGGCAGCGTCGAGGCCTCCGGCACGCCCGAGACCGTCTCCGCCGCCAGCGAAACCTTCAGGGCCTTCGTAAGGTCCCAGTCCATACCCGAGGAGGCGTGAACCATGTATACGAAACTGCATTCCATGCCCGACTGGCAGGAGCTGCTGCGCGGGCTTGAGCTCTCCGCCGCACCCACGGACGCGGATACGGACGCCGCCGTCCTCCGTGAGCTCAGCCGCGGCCGCGTAAGCTTTGCCGAGACGGACGCTCCGGCCGCGGCCGGCTGCCGCGTCACGCTCAGGACCTCGAGCGCCCTGCCCAAATTCAACCGCGAGAAGACCGTCCTCACCGTAGGCAGCGGGCTGTTCAGCCCCGAGATTGAGGCCCTGCTGCCCGGTATGCGCGCCGGCGAGAGCGCGAGCGCCGCCGTCAAGGGCGAAAACGTGGACTTCACCGTCACGCGCGTAGAGCGGCGCGTCTATCCCGAGCTCACGGACGAGCTTGTACGCGCCCAGAACATCGAGGGCGTTGAGACCCTCGCCGGGTACCGCGAATACATGGCGGACAAGCTGCACCGCGAATATGCCGCGTCCGTCGCGGACGCGCTAATTGAGCGGCTGGCCGCCGCGGCCGATATGGACACCCCCGACGAACGCGATATAAGGGCCGTGACCGACCGCGAGTACGAGCCTCTGCGCGAGCGTTTTTCCCACGGCGGAGAGGATATCGACAAGCTGAGCGAGGAACAGTGGACGGAAAACTTCTACCGCCCCGAGCTCAAGGCCTATTACGAGAGCATTTACCCCGACATAGCCCCGTTTATGGACACGAAGAGCAAGGCCGATTACTACGAAAAGCGCCGTCCGGAGGCCATCCGGACCATACGCGAGTGTCTCGTGCTCGGCGCCGCGCTCGGCCGCGGCGAGGACCCGACCGCCGACCGCGACGCGCTCAAAACCCTGCGCGGCGAGCTTATCTCGCGCATCTGCAAAATATTACAGGGGGACGTAACGATATGGCAATAGCTTACCCCACCACAAAGGATTACGACAGCATAGTAGCCGAAGGCTTCTGGGTCGCGGACTTTTACACCTCCGTTTGCGGCCCCTGCAAGCTCATAGACCGCATACTCGACGAGCTGGTGCTGGAAAACCCGGATATAAACTGGGCCAAATGCAACCTTGAAAACGACTGGGACATGATGGAGCGCTATAATGTGCTCGGCACGCCCACGCTGATTTTCTACCTTGACGGCGAGGAAAAGGGCCGCATGATAGGCGGTTTCCACACCAAAGAGGAGATAAGCGCGGAAATCTCCAGGATACTCTACGAATAACCGCGCCCTGCGCTGCTGCGCACAAAGAACTCCACCGGCCCGGGCCGGTGGAGTTCTTTGCTTTTATTTGGAAAGCCGTTTCTTTTCAGTTTTTCGTCATCATCTCGATGATGGTCCTGTTCGTCTCGCGCATGCCGCTGCTGGCCAGGATGCCGATGTTGCGTATCGTATTCTCAACGCCCTTGACTACTATGCCGTCGCCGCCGTAGAACTGGCTCTTGTGCATCTGCATGTGCATGCCGAGCAGGCCCGCGTCTACCGCGGAGGCAATCTTCGCCGCGCAGCTGGCCTTGGCCCCGTCGCAAATCATGCCAGACTCTATGGCGATGGCGTTGACAACCGTGTGCGCTATCTCCGTATACTGCCCGCCGTAGAGGTAGCAGATGCCCGCGGCCGCGCCGCAGCCGGCGGCGGTGGCCCCGCAGTAGGCGGAGAGGCTGCCTATGCCGGTTTTGATATGTATCGTGATAAGGTTCGAGACGCACAGCGCTCTCAGCAGCAGCTCGTGCGAGACGTTGAGCTCGCGCGCATAGACTATGACCGGCAGCGAGGCTGTGAGGCCCTGGTTGCCGCTGCCTGAATTGATGACGACGGGCAGCTCGCAGCCGTTCATGCGCGCGTCCGAGCCGGCTGCGGCGTAGGCCTTGGCGCGGTTCTGTACGCTCATGCCGCCGGACTGCAGCAGTATGCGCCCGATATCTGCGCCCCAGTCCCCGCGCAGGCCCTCGTCCGCAATGGCCGTGTTGCACTCTATCTGCTTCTCGAGCACTTCGCGCACGTCCTCCATGCGCACCTCATTCGCAAACTCAATGATGCTCTCCACGTTCAGCGCCGTGCGGTCGGTCGCGTGCTCGTCGGAGCTCTCTACGTAATCCTCGTCGATAAGCACCTCTCCGTCGCGCTCAAGGCGTATGACGTTGGTGTGGTGTCCCGCAATTTCGCAGAAGGCCCGGCGGCCGCCCGCCGCTGCCGTGACCTGGATGTCAAACACCCAGTCCCGCTCGCTGTAGCCCACCGTTATCGGCGTCGCGGCGAGATAAGCGTCCAGCTCGTCGAGCTGCTCCGCCGTCAGCGAGGCGAGAACCTGCAGCCCGGCGTCGGCGTTATTCGAAATAATGCCCGCCGCAGCCGCGGCCTCTATGCCCCGGCGGCCGCGCGTGTTGGGCACGACCACGCTCTTAACGTTCTTGATTATGCTCGCGCTCGCGCGCACGTCCACGCTCTCCGGCAGCGCGCCCAGAGCGCGCCGCACCAGCGCCGTGCAGTAAGCCACCGCGATTGGCTCCGTACATCCCATGGCCGGGACCAGCTCTTCCTCGAGTATTTTTACGTATTCGGTATAAACAGAATCATCCAGCATATCGCACAACCTTTCTTGACAAAATTCCGCTATAATTATAATATATTATACCAAAATTGTATTTACACGTCAACTTTTATCGAAGCCGGCGCCGCACATTTTTCCCTTTCCCGCGGCGTCAAGTATTCGGAGGTGCGGCATTGAGCAGCATATTATGGTTGCGGACTATAACCAGGCCCGGCCGTTCGAATTTGAACGCGACGCAGAGGAATTCCGGCGCGGCGCGCGCTGAAGCTGTGAGCGCGTTTCGGCGCTTTTCGCGTCCGCGGCGCGCTATAATGGCCCGGCCTTTTGAAAGGAGGGCTGTCCTATGAAAAAAGCGGCGTGTTTTGTCACCGGCATCTCCCTCGCCGTGTGCCTGTCCGCGCCGGCGGCCGCAGTCTGGGATATGGACTACTCGGAGCGCATGATTGAGTGCGCGCTTGCCGGAAACCGTGAGCGCGGTCTGCTGTATGAGCGGCTGCGCAGCGCCAAAATCGACGCTCTGGAGCTTGACGAGCGGTATGTCGCCTATGACGAGCTTGTCCTGCTCGCGCAGGTCATACATACGGAGGCTGGCAGCTCCTGGCTGCCCGACAAGTGGCGGATGGCCGTGGGCGAGGTGGTTTTGAACCGCGTCGCAAGCCCGGAGTTCCCGGACACGCTCGAGGAGGTGGTGTTCCAGCCCGGGCAGTATTCCGCCGCGGACCGCGGCTGGTTCGAGGTGCTCATACCCTTCCGCTCCTGCGTTGAGGCCGCGTTCCGCCTGCTCAGCGGCGAGCGGGTGCTCAATGACCCCAGCGTGGTCTTCCAGTCGGGCGGAAAGCAGGGCAGCAGCGTGGCCCTCGAGCTGCACGACTCCATATACGGCAGCGTATATTTTTGCCGCAGCAGCCGGCCCGAGCTCTATTGAGCCGCCCCCGCGGCCGGAAGAGGCTGAACTCTGCGCTTCCAGCGCACATAGAAGAGCGCGAAGCAGATTACATTTGCAATGAAGCTGACCACCCAGCTCACGGGGTACGAAACATAGAGCGTAAAAAGCGTCCTGTTTGCGGCAAATATGGTATATATCCAGGCTATGCGCAGCCCGCAGGCCCCGGCCAGGCTGATCAGCGTCGGCGTGATACTGGGCCCCAGGCCGCGTATCGAGCCACACACGACGTCCATAAGGCCGCAGGTGAAATACGTATAGCAAATAAGCCGCAGGCGTATCAGGCCATAGGCCACGACGTCGCCGCTGTGCGTATAAATCCCCAGCAGCCACGGCCCCGAAAGCGCCGCCGCAGCGCCGAGCGCCACGCCGATTGAGGTCACATACAGAAGCGTCCAGCCCAGAATGGGCAGGATGCGCTCGGTTCTGTGCGCGCCGGCGTTCTGGCTCGTAAAGGTCAGCGAAGCCTGGTAGAACGCCTGCATCCCGGTGTAGACGAAGCCCTCTATGTTTACGGAGGCGGTATTTCCGGCGACAATGTCCGAGGAGTCGAAGGAGTTCACGGCCGACTGGATAAGCACGTTCGAAATATTGAATACGACGCTCTGTATCCCCGTGGGCAGGCCGACGCGCAGTATGCGCCAAAGCTGCTTCCTGACTATCCGCAGCCGTTTCAGGGCCAGCCTGCACGCCGTCCCGCTCCTCATGAGGCAGGCTATTGTAAGCGAGGCCGCGACGAACTGGCTCATGACCGTGCCTATGGCGACGCCTGCGACGCCCATGTCGAATACAATCACGAAAAACAGGTTCAATCCCACGTTTATTATTCCGCCGCAGAACAGGAACGCAAGCGGACGCCGCGTGTCCCCAATGGCACGCAGTATGCCCGCGCCGAAGTCGTACACCATCATGGCCGGCATGCCCGCGAACACTATGCGCATGTACAGCACCGACTGGTCTATGACGTCAGGGGTCGTGCCCATGAGCTCCAGCATCGGCCTGGCGAGGAAAAATCCCACAAAGATAAGCGCGACGCCCGAGATGAAGCCCATCAATATGGATGTGTGAACAGCTTCTTCAACGTCGCTCCAGGCCCTCATGCCATAGTACCTGGCGACTACGACGCTGCATCCCGCCGAAAGCCCGAGGAAGAAGTTGGTTATAAGGTTGTTGAGCGAGCTCGTGGAGCCGACGGCCGCCATTGCCGCGTCGCCGGTAAACTGCCCGACGACGATTATGTCCGCGGCGTTGAACAGCAGCTGCAGTATGCCGGAGAGCATGAGCGGCACCGCGAACTTGAGCAGCTTTCCCGGCAGCGGGCCGCTGCACATATCCAATACTATATCCCTTTTCATCTCTTCGCCTCTAACCGCGGTCCGTTGCGGGCCCGAAAAATCACAACGCACAGTATAGCACCGCAGCGCAAAATAGCAAGTACTTATTTACAATATTCCCATTTATTTTTCACTCTCCCCTCCGGCCCCGCCGGAAGCTCAAAAATGCAGCGTCAAAATTGTGCAATATCTATAGCTGTCAATTGAATATTATAATTTTATACAGAAAACATGTTGCATTTTCTGCGTCCAAAAAGCCGGCTTGCACTTGCATTGCAGCCGGCTTTACTTTATACTTAGGGTAGAAAAATCAATATGGGAGGTGCTGGCATGGCAGACGAGGACAAGATAAAGCGCATATCCGCCTCCGACCAGGTCTTTGAGGCGCTGCAGTCGCAGATAAGCTCCGGCGTCTTGAAGGTCGGCGACCGGCTGCCCAGCGAGGGCGAGCTGGCCGAGCGCTACGGAGTCAACCGCCTTACCGTGCGCGTGGCTCTCCAAAAGCTCAACGCGCTCGGCCTGGTTGAGACGCGCTCCGGCTCCGGCACGCACGTCATCGAATTCGACTTCGAGGCCTATCTGAAGACTGCCTCCAGGTTTTACGCACAGGGCGGCATGATGAAAAACGTCGCGGAATTCAGGAACCACATTGAGATAGAGTGCGCCCGCCTCGCCTGCGAGAGAGCCACGGGCGAAGAACTGGAGGAGCTGGGGCGGCTTGCGCAGGCTCACCGCAAGGTCTGGATAAGCAGCGGGGACGTCAGCCACGATGTCTGGTGCCGGCTTGTGGCCGACGCCGACATGGCCTTTCACGAGCAGGTAGTGCGCATGGCGCACAATCCGCTCTACGTCTACGCCTTTGCCCTTGCCCGCGAGCCGCTATACGAATACCTGCTGTTCTGCGTGAGCAAATGGGTTCCGGAGCTCCTGAAGAATTTCCGCCTGGACAAGCACAGGGACATACACTACAGCATATACGAATCCATAAAAAAGCGCGACTTTGCCGCCTGTCAGAGCGACTACGCCGCCATGATATCGTCCTATACAAACGCGAGCCGGTCCATGCCGGTTGTCGGCTGATTCGAAAGCTGAAAATCCCCGCGGCGCTGCCGCGGGGATTTTTGCGCTTACGCCCCGGCCGCGACGGCGGCCTGGAGCAGCTGGTTGGCTATCGGACCCGCATTCGTAAGCCCGCCGCCGGCGTGCTCGACTAGCACGACGAAGGCGTACGGGTGGTTCGGGTCGTTGAGGAAGCCGGTCATCCAGGCGTGGGATGTCCCGTCGCCGACCTCGGCGGTGCCTGTTTTGGCCGATACGTTCAGGTTCGGGAAGGTCCACTGGCCGCCGTAGGCGGTCTGTACGTTGTGGTTCATCATCTCGGCTATGCGCGCGGCCGTGTCGGAACTCAGAAGCTCCGTGGCTCGGTCCAGCGAGCCGTGGCCGAGCAGCGTCGGCTCCATTACGCTTCCGCCGTTGGCAATCGCGGCCACGTAGCGCGCAAGCGCGTACGGCACCACCATGTCGTTGTACTGGCCTATGCCCGACCAGGCGAGGCCTATGGAGCCGGGCTCGGCCTCGTCGAACTGTCCGGCGGGTATGGTTATGCCGTCCAGGCTCAGCTCCTGGGTTATGCCAAGCTTCCGGGCGTATGCGGCCAGGGTATCCGCTCCGAGCTCCACGGCTATGGCGCCGAAGGCGCAGTTGCAGGAGTTGGCGAGGGCCTGCTCTATGGTCTGGCTGCCGTGCGAGCCGGTGCAGTTGAGCTCCGCGCCGCCTATGACGCTCTGGCCCTCGCACCAGAAGCTGCGCTCGAAGAGGTCCGGGATGTTCTCTATCGCCGCGGCGAGCGTGACGAGCTTGAACACGGAGCCGGGCACGAAGCTCGCGCTCAGGCATTTGTTGATGTAGGTGCCGTCGGCGGGCGCGGCGCTGGGGTTCATCGGGTCGTCGGCGGGCGTGGAGACCATGCAGAGTATCTCGCCCGTCTTGTAATTGAGCAGCAGCACGGCGCCGTTCCTGCCCGCGAGGGCGCTGTACGCGGCCGCATTCAGGCCGGAGTCCACCGTAAGCTGAAGCGTTTTGCCGCTTGAGCTGCCGTTTACAAAGCTGTAGCCCGCCAGCTTATCCCGGAACTGGCGCAGAGCGCCGGTCCGTATGTTGCCCGTGCTGTCGCCTATGAGATGGTAGCAGGCGAGGCGCAGGGTGCTGTCCGCGGCGTAGCTCACGCCCTCATCCGTCGAGGAATAGAGCGTGACGCCGTTGCGGTCTATTATGGCGCCTCCCGGGGTGCCGCCTGCAAAGTACGCGGCCCAGGCGCCGCCGTCCGAGGCCAGGCGCACAAGATACACTCCCAGGCCCACTATCAGCAGCATGGCCAGAAGCAGGCTGGACCAGGCGCGGTTCTTGACTTTTTTCACTGCCCGTCCCTCCCTTCGGGGGCTGAGTTCTCTTCTTCGGAGTATTCTTCGCCGGGTTCTTCCTCATAATCGTACCGCTCCTCCGGAGTCTTCGGGTCCCGGCTCACGACAAAGCTGGCGTCGCGGCGCGTGTCCGTGGCCTTTACGTAGGCCAGCAGCATCCAGCAGGCTATCATCGAAGTTCCGCCCTTGCTGACGAATGGGAAGGTCACGCCCGTAAAGGGCAGGATATCCAGCGAGCCGAAGATGTTCAGGCCCATCTGTACCATCATGAGGCTGACCGCCGCGCAGCCGGCTATGACGTAGAAGGTCGAACGTCCGCGCGCGGCGTTGCGCACCGTGAAAAAGGCGAGAGCAATAACGGCCAGCATGGCGAGCACCGCCACAAGCAGGCCCAGTTCCTCGCTCAGCACGGCAAAAACCATGTCTGTATCCGCGGCGGTTATGTCCACGAGCCCGCCCTCGCCCGCCCCGCGGCCGAAAAGCCCGCCCTGGGCGGCGGCGCTCATCGCGTGGGTCTGCTGGTATCCGCTGTCCCAGACATCCTCCCAGGCGTGGCCCCAGGTCATGAAGCGCTGGGCCACATACGGCTTGACGCTCAGCACCAGGAAGCCGGCCATCGCCGCGCCACCCACGGCGAGGAAAATTGTGGCAAAAGAGCCGGAGCGCATGAAGGCTATCACGAGGAAGGTCGCGAAAAACACAAGCGCCGTGCCGAAATCGCCCATCAGCGCCAGAGCGCAGACGCATATCGCCGAGAAGACGATGAATACAAAGAGGTTGCGCCGCGCAAAGAGCCGGTCAAGCGTGGCCGCGCCGGTGTAGATATAGAGCACCTTTACGAGCTCGCTGGGCTGTATGGTGAAGCTGCCGAAGCGCAGCCAGCTGCCGGAGCCGCCGCGCACCTCACCGAGGACGACGGTTATGGCCAGCAGGCCCATTGCCCCGAGGGCGGCCAGCCAGCGCACCGCCTTGACGCGCCGCAAGTCCCTCAGCCACCAGCCGAGGAAGAAGAAGAGCGCCACGCCCAGCACGAGGAACAGCACCTGCCGGAACATGTCGTCCGGCGTGCTCGAGGCGGCCACGCCCGTGCCCAGCGTGCTGAGGAAGAAGGCTATCGTCTCCGGCTCGAAGCCCGTACGGCGCACGGAGCGCATGACGAGATAGCAGAACCACTCCAGCACTATAAGCGCCAGGAAGGCGAGGCAGATGGGCATCAGGTATTCATCCTCGGCGCTTATCGTAAAC
>CALXGL010000144.1 GCA_944387825.1 uncultured Oscillospiraceae bacterium
TTCTCAATACCGGCCGAAATAAGCGCAAAAACAAATCTTCCCGCCGCCGTCACGCCCTGAAAGCAGGCGCAGTTTCCGCAGATACCGACGTAGAAAGGGGGACATATTATGCCGAACGAGATGGAAATCAAGGTCAAGACGCTGAAAAAAGCACTCGACGTACTCAATTGCTTCACCACAAAGCAGCCGCTTGGCGTGACGGAGATAAGCGAAATGCTCGGCCTGTACAAGAGCAACGTTTACAACATCCTCGCCACCTTCACAGCCATGGGTTACCTGGCGAAAGACGAGATTTCGGACAAATACTACCTGGGAGAGAAGATCGTCCTGCTCAACCGCGCGGTGGGCGACCGCTACAACCTGCGCAGCGTGGCGCGCAGCAGGATGGAGGCGATAGCCAACGAGGCGCGCGAAAAGGTCTTTCTCACGATACCCATAGACCGCAACGCATATTACCTCGACGTCGTATTCCCGGCGAACTTCGGCCATAGGATGAGCAGCATCCTGCGCTATACCGAGCCGCTGCACTGCACCAGCGCGGGCAAGGCGATACTGGCCTTCTCCACGGAGCAGTTCGTGGACGAGTACCTGCGCCAGCCGCTGGTCAGCGCCACGGAGTACACCATAACCGACCCGGAGGAGCTGCGCCGCGAGCTGGAGATAATACGTGAGCGGGGCTACGCCACGGACAATATGGAGGCCGAGATAGGCATAAGCTGCGTCGGCGCGCCCATACTGTCCTCCAACAGGACCGTGCTCGGCGCCGTGAGCATAAGCGGCGTCTGCACCAGCTTCACGGAGGAGAACGTCAGCCGCTTCGCCGGCATTCTCAAGAAAAATATTCGCGATATGGAGAAATATTTGTGAACTATCGCCAAAAATCCGGCGGGAATTTCATGACTGTATCCAGTTGACACGGCGTAGTGTCAATTTTATAATTGTCTTAGAACATAGAACGACGTTCTAATAATTAAAACAACCCGTGCAAGCGGGGGATCGCCATGCTCACCCGCGCAAACCGGCCGGCCGCGGAGCCTCGCCATACAGCTCCGCGGCCGGCAATAGAAGTTATGAATAATAGAACAGCGTTTAGAATAATAGAATTCACTGGCCGACAGGCGGGGCGGCGGGACGTTTCGCCGGGAAATAGAAGCAAACGAATGGACTGGAGGGATTTCAAATGGGAAAAGTGAGAGTGGACGCCAAGCGGTGCAAGGGCTGCTTCCTCTGCATGAGCGTCTGCCCGGCAAACGCGATATCCGTGTCCGGGGAGCTGAGCGAAAAAGGCTACGAGACGATACGGATAGACGAGGCGAAGTGCATACAGTGCGGCTCCTGCTACCGTATGTGTCCGGACTGCGTGATCGAGATTGGCGACTTTTGAGCCGGGAGGTGAGTTGAGATGAGCAAGGTATTGATGAAGGGCAACGAGGCCTTTGCCGAGGCCTGCCTGAGGGCGGGCTGCCGCTTTTTCAGCGGCTATCCCATAACGCCGCAGAGCGAGATACTGGAGTATATGTCCTGGCGCATGAACGAGGTGGGCGGCCAGTTCATCCAGACGGAGTCCGAGGTGGCCGGCATAAACATGGCCTTCGGCGCGGCCGCCTGCGGTATGCGCGCGCTGACGACCTCCTCCGGCCCGGGCTTCTCGCTGATGCAGGAGGGCATCTCCTACCTCTGCGGCAACGACATACCGGCGGTGCTTGCGGACGTGATGCGCATAGGCTCTGCGCTGGGCGACATCTTCCAGGGCCAGGGCGACTACTGGCAGCTGACGCGCGGCGGCGGCCACGGCGACTACCGCACCATCGTCCTCGCGCCGGCCAGCGTGCAGGAGAGCGCCGACCTGGGCTACATAGCCTTCGACCTCGCGGAGAAGTACCGCCACCCGGTGCTGATAGCCTCCGACGCAGCCATCGGCCAGATGGTGGAGCCGGTCGTGCTGCCGGAGATGAAGGAGCACGACATAGACACGTACGACTGGGCCGTCGCCCCGCGCAAGAGCGGCGAGAGGCACAAGGTGGTCGTGAACACCTACTACGGCATGGGCGCGGACGCCTACTTCGGCTACCTGCGCGACAAGTACGCGCGCATGGAGGCCGAGGAGCAGCGCTGGGAGGCCGTCCAAACCGAGGACGCGGAGATAGTCCTCGTCGCCTACGGCATAAGCTCGCGCGTGGCCAAGTCCGCCGTGCGCATGGCGCGCCGCGAGGGGATGAAGCTGGGGCTTATCAGGCCGGTGACGCTGTGGCCCTTCCCGCAGAAGGCCTTCGACGCGCTGGGCGCGCAGGTTAAGGGCTTCCTCTGCGTGGAGATGAGCATACTCGGCCAGATGCGCGACGACGTCGTGCTGGCCAGCGGCGGCGCGAAACCCGTCGAGGTGTATTCGGAATTTGCAAACGTGCCGCGGGAAGAGCGCATATTGGAGCTGGCCCGCGAGATGCTGAAAGCCTGAGCGGGGGGAGTGAGACAATGGAATTCATCGTACCGAAGGGGATAAACCGCGAAGCGGAAAACAAATGGTGTCCCGGCTGCGGCCACGGCATTATCGTGCGCCTGGTGGCGGAGGCAGCCCGCGACCTGGGCATAGACGACAGGATGCTGATGGTGGAGGACGTGGCCTGCGGCGCCTTCGCCAAGTTCACGCTGCAGTACAACACGGTCTGCTCCGCGCACGGCAGGACCATAATCACGGCGGCCGGCGTGAAGCGCGCGCGGCCCGACGCGGTGGTCATAGCGCACGCCGGCGGCGGCTCCGCCTACAGCATAGGCATCGGGAGCACCATACACTGCGCGCTGAGGAACGAGAACATCCTGGCCCTTGTCGTGAACAACAGCGTGTTCGGCATGACGGGCGGGCAGATGTCGCCCACCTCGCCGCCGAATATGCGCACCAGCTCGTCCATCTACGGCAGGGATGTGAAGAAGAACGGCTCGCCCTTCGACGTGGTCAAGGCGCTGCGCGAATTCGACGTGGCCTACCTCGCGCGCGGCAGCGTGGAAAGCCCGGCGCAGGTGGTCAAGACTGGCAGGATGATAAAGAAGGCGCTGCAAAAGCAGCTCGACGGCGAAGGCTTCTGCCTTGTGGAGGTGCTCAGCCCCTGCCCGACCAACTGGAACCGCAGCCCGGTGGACGCGCTGGGCTACATCAAGGAGGCGCAGGAGGGGATCTACGCCCTCGGCGAGTTCGTGGACAATGGAGGGAGAGAACAATGACAGAAATCATATGCTCGGGTTTCGGCGGACAGGGCGTCCTGCTGGCGGGCATGATCCTCGCCGACTCCGCCA
>CALXGL010000145.1 GCA_944387825.1 uncultured Oscillospiraceae bacterium
TTCATCTCTTCCATTCTCTTTGCGACCTCCTTAACTTTTGTACCGGGCTTCCGGACCATGCTCGAAAGCACCTCTATTATTACTCCGTAGCGTTTGGCGAGCTCGACCGAGCGGTTCATGAGCACCTGCGCGCCCAGGCTCGCGAGCTCGAGCATTTCGTCGTAGGTTATCTCGTCGAGCTTGCGCGCGTCCGGGACCTTGCGCGGGTCGGCGGTGTACACGCCCTCGACGTCGGTGTATATCTGGCATTTGTCCGCGTGCAGCACGGCGGCGATGGCGACGGCGGTGGTGTCCGAGCCGCCGCGGCCCAGGGTGGTGATGTCGTCGTTGCGGTCTATGCCCTGGAAGCCGGCGACGATAACTATGCGGCGCTTATCCAGCTCGCGGCGTATGCGCTCGGTGGAGACGCGCACTATGCGCGCGCTGCCGTAGCTGCCGTTGGTCTCCAGCCCCACCTGCCAGCCGGTGAGCGAGACTACGGGCAGGCCTATGGCCTCGAGCGCCATGGCCATGAGCGCGACGCTCTGCTGCTCGCCCGTGGAGAGCAGGACGTCCATCTCGCGCTTGCTGGGCCTCGCGTTGAGCTCGCGGGCCTTTTCTATCAAGTCGTCCGTGGTGTCGCCCTGGGCGGAGAGAACGACGACGATGTCGTGCCCCTCCGAGTAGGTGTCCGCGATTATTCCGGCCACATGCCGGACTCTCTCGGCGTTGGCGACAGAGCTGCCGCCGAATTTCTGTACTATGAGCATGGGGTTTATCCCTCCGAAATTTAATAGCTGTCTCTACATTCTATGCCACCGCGCCTAAAAGGCCTCGCTAGAGTTTCGCCGCGAAGCGGCGAAAGAAATTGAAATCATTTTCGGCGGCGGCGTGTACGTCGCCGAAAATACTTCTCGCGAAGCGAGCGTCGAATTGTCCGCCTTTGGCGGACAACCGAGGCGCAGAGCGCAGCGCCGGTCTCCATCGCCCGAAGGGCGGGGGACCCTATTGGCTAAAAAGGCCGTCGAGGCCTTTTTAGCCAGACCTAGTCGAGGACGCGGTATCTTGCCAGGACGCTCATGCCCGCGGTCTTGGCCCTGAGCTCCTCGCCGGACATATAGCCGGTGACAAAGGCGTACTCGCCCACGGGGGCGTGGGGCGCGTTTATGAACCTGACGCCTGTAAAGGCGGCGGCTATGTCCGCAAGCGGGGAGTCCGTGCGCACCATCCAGCGGCAGCTTATCCTGTCCGGCGGAGTGACGTAGCCGGGCTCCGAGGGCCACCAGCCGGTATAGGTGCGCGTCTTGGGGTCGCGCACGCAGTCTATGATGTCCGCCGCCACGGCGCTGGCCGTTGGATGCGCGCCCGCGCCGGGGCCGAAGAACATCGCCTCGCCCACGGCGTCGCCGCGCACGGAGATGCCGTTCATGACGCCGTCCACGTTGGCGAGCGGCGCGCTCTTGCTGATAAGGTGCGGCGCGACAAAGGCCGTGACGCTGTTCGGGCCCGTGCGCATCGCGCGGCCCAGGAGCTTTATCTTGTAGCCCAGTGCGCGGGCGCACTCTATGTCCGCGGGGGTTATGTTCGTTATTCCCTCCATTGTTATCGAGCTCGGCGGCACGTTCTTGCCGAAGCAGAGGTCGGCCAGGATGCATATCTTGCGCCCGGCGTCTATGCCCTCGACGTCCGCGGTGGGGTCGGCCTCGGCATAGCCTTTCTGCTGCGCCTCGCGCAGAGCCTGGGCGAAGCTCTTGCCCATCTGTATCATCTCGGTGAGGATATAGTTCGTCGTGCCGTTCAATATGCCGCAGACGGAGCTTATCTCGTTGGCGGCGAGGCACTGGCAGAGCGGCCGCAGTATCGGGATGCCGCCGCCCACGCTGGCCTCGAAGAGGAAGTTGACGCCCATCCGCCGCGCAAGCTGCGTGAGCTCAAAGCCCTTCTCCGCCACCAGCTCCTTATTGGAGGTGACGACGCTCTTCCCTGCGGCCAGGCAGCGTTTTACATACTCGTAGGCCAGCGTCGCGCCGCCGATGCATTCGGCGACGACCCTTATCTCCGGGTCGTTCGCTACAGTCTCTATGTCGTGGACAATGAGCTGCGCGAAGGGGCTCTCCGGCCTCGCGCGGCGGCAGAGGATATATTTCACCTCAATTTCGCTTCCGGCGCGGCGCGCGATGAGGTCGCGGTTCTTCGTAAGCACCTCCACGGTGCCGCCACCGACCACGCCGAAGCCGAGTACAGCAACTTTTACCATTTACTCTTCCCCTCCTCTGTCAGCCCGCCAGCGCGTCGAAGCGTATGACGCCGTACAGCGCCCGCACGGCAGAAATAAGCTCGTCCGTGCCTATCGTCATGTTCTCCGTCATGGCGGAAATGGCGACGAGCGCCGTGCCGTTTGTAGGTATGCTCTGATTAATTGTCAGAATATTTGCGCCCGTATCGGCAAAAATAGCGAGCAGAGAGCTCAAAACTCCTTTTTTATCGCGCAGCAGAGCATTGAAGGTGACTATGCTGCCGTGGCGCATGTCCCTAAACGGCATGATTGAATCCTTGTATTTGTAAAACGCGCTGCGGGATATGCCCACGCGCTCCACAGCTTCCGCGACCGTGCGCACCTCGCCGGTCTCCAGCAGCTCCCTCGCCTCGGTGACCTTTATGAACACCTCAGGCAGGACACCGGCCTCCACAAGATAGTATTTCGGCTTAGCTTTCGCCGCCATTCCTGCACCTCCCAGCGTCTTTGCTGCGCGTGCGAATGTATTTTTACCGCGCACATTATTTATACCACATAGTCCCTGCGCACACAAGTGTAATTATCGGAAAAACTTAGAGTGTCCGCGCCCGGCGGATACTGCAATTTGACGAAAGGCGGGATAAAACATGCTTGGAATACTGGTCTGCATCGCCGCCGGGGCCGCCATGAGCGTCCAGGGCGTCATGAACACGCGCCTGGGCGAGAGCATAGGCACAAGCGAGGCGAACGCCTTTGTCCAGGCCACCGCGGCCGTGCTGGCTGCGGCCGTGCTGATATTCCACCGCGACGGCAGCTTTTCCGCCCTGGGCGGGACGAACTGGCTGTACATGCTCGGCGGCGTGCTGGGGCTCGTCATAACGCTGACGGTCATGCTGGGCATGCACGCGCTCACGCCCGCGACGGCGGTGAGCATCATCCTTGTAAGCCAGCTGCTCACCGCCGGGGCGATAGACGCCCTGGGCCTTATGGGCACGGAAAAAGTGCCGCTCACCTGGGGCAAGGCCCTCGGCGCGGCACTTATGACGGCTGGAGTTATAATTTTCAAGCGCTGACCCGGCTCAGAGCGTGTGATAGAAGAGTATCGTGTCGCTCCAGCTGCCGTCCCTGAGCAGAAAGCCGCCGGGCACGCGGCCTATGTGCTCGAAGCCCAGGCGCTCGTAGAGCTTTATAGCGCGGGTGTTGGAGGCGACGACGGCGTTGAAGATGAGCAGGCGGTAGCCGAGGGCCCTGGCGGTCTCGAGGCAGTGGCAGACGAGGGCTTCGCCGGCGCCCTTCCCGCGCGCGGCGGAGGCCACGGCGTAGCTGGCGTTGCACTGGTGGCCGCAGCGGCCGACGTTGTTGGGGTGGAGGATATAGAGCCCCAGCACCCTCCCGCTTTCGTCCTTCGCCGCGGCGGTGAAGTCCTGGGCGGCGAAAAACTCTCGCGCTTCATCCTCGCTCAGCTCCTCGAGCTGCGGGAAGGCGACGCCCTCGCGCACGACCTCGTTCCATATTTCGCGCAGCGCGGGCAAGTCTGCCTCGCTGTATTTTTCCACGTAAATCGCCATGCGGCATCACCTTTCGCGTAGTTTCAAGAGGAATTATAACCCGGCGCGGGCCGCCGCGCAAGCCGCGGCCGGGATAAAATTTTCTTTTTCCTCTTGACATATGCGTCCGAGCGTGTATAATAAAGCCAATTTCATACGAAAGAGATAGAGGCGCGGCTGACAAGAGTACGCACGTCATACGCCAGACAGCGTGTGCGGAAAGGGGATGCCGCCGAGGGACTGACCGTGTGTCTGCGTGGTCATTGCCCGGGCCGGGGGATAACATCCGTCGGACTGTCACGGTTGTGGAGCGCTATCGAAACAGTGAAAGCATTTGTTGCCGCCATTGAACTTCACCACCGGGAGAAGCTCAGGGCGGTAAAATTTTTTCCTTGAGCTTCGCAATCCAGCCCAGCGGGCGCGAGACCCGCCGCGAAGAATTCGCGTGGAATGAGAAACGAAAGGAAAAGATGAAAATGACCAGAAGAATCCTTGCAATGCTCATGGCCCTCGTCATGGTATTCGCCCTCGCCGCCTGCGGCGAGGAGCCGTCCGGCGGCAATGAGGACGAAGTCCTCTCCGCCGAGGAGCTCAAGGCCCAGGTGGACGAGATAATCGCCGGCCTGACCGCCCCCGAGAACGTCGATCCTGCCGCCGTGCAGGGCGTTGAGGACGGCGTGCTGACCGTCGCCATGGAGTGCGCCTATCCTCCGTATAACTGGACCCAGATCGACGACTCCAACGGCGCCGTTGCGGTTGACAACGCCTCCGGCAGCTACGCCAACGGCTACGACGTCATGATCAGCCAAATCATCTGCAATCTCTACGGCTGGGAGCTCAAAGTCGTTTCCAGCGCGTGGGACAGCCTGGTTCCCGGTGTGCAGAGCAGCACCTACGACGCCGTAATTGCCGGCCAGAGCATGACCGCCGAGCGCATGGCCGAGGTTGACATGGCGGGCCCGTACTA
>CALXGL010000146.1 GCA_944387825.1 uncultured Oscillospiraceae bacterium
TGAGGTCGAGGGTGGTGACCTCGAACATCTCGCCCGCGCCCTCGCAGTCGCTGGCGGTTATGAGCGGGGTGTGGACATAGACGAAGCCGCGCTCCTGGAAAAACTCGTGTATCGCCGCGGCGGCGACGGAGCGGACGCGGAAGACGGCGGAAAAGAGGTTCGTGCGCGGGCGCAGGTGCTGTATCGTGCGCAGGAAATCTATGCCGTGGCGCTTTTTCTGAAGCGGATAGTCGGGCGTGGAGACGCCCTCGACCTCGACGGAGCGCGCCTTGAGCTCAAAGGGCTGCTTGGCCTCCGGCGTCAGCACCAGCTCGCCGCGGACAATGAGGGCCGCGCCCACGTTCTGGCGGGCTATCTCGTCATAGTTGGCGAGCGCGGCGCGCTCGAGCACGACCTGAAGGTTCCCGTGCGCGGAGCCGTCGTTGAGGGCGATAAAGCCGAAGTTCTTCATGTCGCGTATCGTGCGGGCCCAGCCGCAGACGGTTATCTCACGGCCGGTAAAGCTGGCCGCGTCGGCGTATATGGCGGAGATCCGCTCACGTTTCATGGTAAAATTCCTCCCGAGGCCGGTTGAGTCCGGCTTTAAATTCTCTTTACAATCGCGCGACTGCGTATTTACAGCGGCCGCAATAAAGTATTATAATATGGAAACAGGAATATTTCAATGCCTTTATTGCTTACGGAGGAAAACCATGGCACGCATTTATGAAAATATCGTCGGGCTGATAGGCTCCACCCCTCTCCTGCGCTTGAACCGCTTCGCGCCGGATCTGGACGTGCTCGCCAAGCTGGAGCGAAACAACCCCGCCGGCAGCACCAAGGACCGCGCCGCGCTCTACATGATACGCGACGCCGAAGAGCGCGGCGCCCTCGCGCCCGGCGGCATGATAATCGAGCCCACCAGCGGCAACACCGGCATCGGCATCGCCGCCCTCGCCGCCGTGCTCGGATACAGAGCCGTCATCGTCATGCCCGACTCCATGAGCGTCGAGCGCGTCAAGCTCATCGCCGCCTACGGTGCGGAGGTCGTGCTCACCCCCGGCGCCGAGGGCATGAGCGGCGCGGTGGCGAAGGCCGAGGAGCTGTGCGCGGCCAATCCGGGCAGCGTGATAGCCGGGCAGTTTGAAAACCCCGCCAACCCCCGCGCGCACTACGAGACGACCGGCCCCGAGCTCTGGGCCGATACGGAGGGCCGGATCGACGCCTTCGTCGCCGGAGTGGGCACCGGCGGCACGATAACGGGCGTGGGCCGCTATCTGAAGGAGAAGAACCCCGACGTGCGAATAATCGCCGTCGAACCCGCGTCCAGCCCGCTTTTGAGCGGAGGCAAGGCCGGGCCGCACGCCATACAGGGCATAGGCGCGAACTTCGTGCCAGAGGCGCTGGACGCCTCGGTCTATGACGAGATAATCACCGTATCTGACGAAGACGCGCTCGGGACCATGCGCGCGCTGGCGCGCACGGAAGGCCTTCTGGTGGGCGTAAGCTCCGGCGCGGCGGCCTGGGCCGCGCGCGAGGTCGCGAAGCGGCCTGAATTTGCCGGCAAGCGCGTCGTCTGCCTGCTGCCCGACACGGGCGAGCGCTATCTGAGCGTAATGTGATATGGCTATGAAGAGTTTGCTGCTTATCATCAACCCCGTCGCGGGACGCGGGACATACAAAAACGGCCTCGGAGAGGCGCTTCACGTGCTGCACTCCGCCGGTTACGCGCCGACAGTGCGCTTTACCACCCGCGCGGGCGAAGCCGTCGAGCTGGCAGCGGAGAGCGCCGGGTACGACATGCTCTGCTGCATGGGCGGCGACGGGACGCTTTCGGACGTGATAGAGGGCCTCATGCGCCTGCCCGAGGACGCGCGGCCGCCGATAGGCTACTTCCCCCTCGGCACCGCCAACGACGTGGCCACCACGCTCAAGCTGCCCAAGGGCGACAGCCCGGCCTGCGCGCGGCGAATTGCCGGCGGCGAGGCGCGCGCCTGGGACGTGGGTGACATGGGCAACGGCCGGTACTTCACCTACGTGGCCGCCTTCGGGGCCTTCACCGACGTCAGCTACGAGACGCCGCAGCAAAGCAAGCAGGCGCTCGGCCACCTCGCCTATATCCTCGAGGGCATGAACCGCATCACGCGTCTGCCCCACGCCAAATGCCGCGTGGAGCTCGACAGCGGCGAGATTGAGGAGGGCGACTTCATCTTCGGCGGCGTGACCAATTCCCTCTCCGTCGCGGGCCTGGTCAAGCTCGACCCCGAGCTGGTCGGCCTCGACGACGGCAGCTTTGAGGTCAGCCTCGTGCGTTACCCGGAGACGCTCAGCGAGCTCAACGCCCTCATGGGCCAGGCTGTCAGCCGCAACCTGAACGGCCCGGCGCTGAAGATACTGCACGCCGGCTCCGTGAAGTTCAGCTTCGAGAATCCCGTCAGCTTCACCCGCGACGGCGAGCCCGGCGGCTGCTTCTCCGAGCTGACGATAACCAACCGCCGCGCCGCGGTGAAGATAATCTGCTGATATTTTCAAATTATGCGGCCGGGCGGATAAAAAACTCTTGACACGGCAGCACCATGGTGATAAGATAATAAGGCTCACCAGAGAGCTGCATATCGCGGGGTGGAGCAGTCCGGTAGCTCGTCGGGCTCATAACCCGAAGGTCAGTGGGTTCAAATCCCCTCCCCGCAACCACGCCGTCGCAAGCTGCATATCGCTTGCGGCGGCGATTTTTTGGCCCGCAGCAAACTACTGCCGCGGCGAATGCCGCCGCGCATATTAAAAGCCCGCCGCGCGCGGGCAGGGGGGATATTATGATACGTCTCGTCGCCTGCGATATAGACGGCACGCTATTGAGCGGCTACGGCGCGGAGATCCCGCGCGAGCTGTTTGCCCAGATCCGGCGCCTCGCCAGGCTGGGCGTGCGCTTCTGTCCGGCCAGCGGACGGCAGCTCACCAGCCTGCGCAGGCTTTTTGCGCCGCTGGCCGACGAGCTCTATTACGTCTGCGAGAACGGCGCCGTCATATTCGGGCCCGGGCACCCCGGGCCGGTGCTGAGCAAGCTCGAAATGGACCGCGCGCAGGCCATAGCGCTCTGCCGCGACATCCTGGCCATTCCCGGCTGCGAGGTGCAGATTTCCGGCGAGGACCGCAGCTATCTGTGCCCCAGGAGCGAGGGGATAGTCACGCTCATGCGCGACATCGTGGGCAACAACGTGACCATACTGTCCTCGCCCGAGGAGGTGCCCGAGCCGATAGTCAAGGTGGCGGTGTACAGCCCTGAGGGCGCGCAGGCCGTAGCGCCGCTGCTTGTGCCGCGCTGGGGCGGGCTCTTCCGGGCGGCCATCTCCGGCGGGGAATGGGTGGACTTCAACTCAACCGACAAGGGCAGCGGGCTGCGGCGGCTCTGCGCGGCGCTGGACATCCCCCTCGAGGACACCGCCGCCTTCGGCGACAGCTTCAACGACGCGCCCATGCTCGAGCTGGCCGGCCGCGCCTACATAAAGTCCACCGCCTGCCCCGAGCTCCTCTCGCGCTTCGAAAACCGCTGCTCCGACGTAGCCCAAACCCTCGCGGAGATAATTTGAAGCGGGGCCGCCCGGCGGCAACAAAAAACCCACGTCTGTCCGCATGCGCTTGACTTTCGCCCGCGGCTGAGACAAAATGTTAACCAACTCATGCAGCATATAAATAAATGAGTGAACAGGGGTGAAGAGATGGATAATAATAACTATAACAACTACAACGACAACGGTTATGACAACGGCAGCTACAACGGGGGCTACAACGGCGGCGGCTATAATAACGGCGGCTACAACAACGGCGACGTGCCCGGCAAGGGCGCGGCCACCGCGAGCATGGTGCTCGGCATAATAGCCGTGGTGCTCTGGTTCTTCGGCTACTCCTCCATTATCTCCGTTATCCTCGGCATCATCGGCCTGATTCTGGCGGGCAACGCCAAAAAGGCCGGCTACAACGGCGGAATACGCACCGCGGGCTTCGTCCTGAGCCTTATCGGCCTCATAGGCGGCGCGCTGTTCTTTGTCGCCTGCATCGCCTGCGTAGGCGTCCTGGGCGCCGCGGGCGCGTTCTATTGAGAACAGGGCCCCGGTCTCTGACCGGGGCGTTTTTATGCCATGCTGCCATATCTTTATGTTTTTGGCCGCGCCGTGCCCATGTACGGCGTGATGACGGTGTGCGGCGTCCTGCTGGCCATGCTGTATCTGAAGCTGAGCGAGCCGGGGAGGCGGACAATTCCGGCGGATTTGGAGCTCTCCTGCGTCTGGGGCGCCGTCGGCTGCTTTATCGGGGCCAAGGCCCTGTACCTGCTTACGGCTTTGCCGGATATCGCCGCGGCCTGGCCGCTGCTGAGCGCCCGGCCCGGGCTCTTTATAAAGACCTATCTGCTCGGCGGCTTCGTCTTTTACGGCGGGCTCTACGGCTTCCTGCTTGCGGTATGGATATACTGCCGGGCCTCGCGCGCGGACTTTTACGGCGTCATGACGCGCATCCTGCCCGCCGTGCCGCTGGTGCACGGCTTCGGCCGGCTGGGCTGCTTCTGCACGGGCTGCTGCTACGGCGTGGAGTGCGAGGGCTTCGGCGTCGCTTTTACCGCGAGCGAAATCGCGCCGAACGGAGTGAAGCTCCTGCCCGTGCAGCTCATAGAGGCCGCCGGGGTCTTTGCGATCTTCGCGCTGCTGCTCCATATGGCCGCACGGAGGAAAGGCGGAAGAGCCATGCTCGGCGTCTACCTGCTGGCCTATTCCATCCTGCGCTTTGCGCTGGAGTTTTTCCGCGGCGACGCCTGGCGCGGCTTCGTGCTGGGCCTGAGCGTCTCGCAGCTCATTGCGCTGCTGAGTATAATCCCGGCCGCCGCGCTGCTGTCGCGCAAAACCCGCCGGACCTGAGCCGGACCCCGCAGGCCCCCTTTTTTCTGGCAAACTGAAGAATACAAACAAGAGGGTATGCTCTCCGGATGGGCATACCCTCTTGCCTGAATGTGCGTTTATTCTCCGTTTTTCTGTTTTTTATGGAAAAAGCGCGCCAGAATGATACAGAGCACGATTCCGATTCCGTAAGGAATGAAGTATAAAAACGCTGTGCTTGCCGGCGCGCTGTACGCGGCGTACCGCCCGCCCCACTGCAGGGCGCAGTAATTGTACGCAACCACTGCGCACATAATGTCAGAGAGCAGGACGGCGAGAACAATAAATAGACGGCTTATTTTTTTCACGTGCTTTTCCTCCAGTTCATTTCCTCCGCAGTATCAGCATCAGGCCCGCGGCCATAGAAAGGATACAAAGGAGCAGCATCAGGCCGGAGCCGTTCAGCGTAATCACGGAAGCGGCGTTAAGCTGCTCCGCCGCAACCGGGCTTGAAACCATCATGATTCCGGACAGGATAAGACATATGGCGCCGGCCAGACAGAGGCCGATGCCCGCCTTCAGACCCATGCCTTTTGGAGCGCCGCTTCCCTCTCCTTTCCGCGGCGTTTCGTCCTCTCCCGGACTGCCCGCTTCTTCCCTCACAAGCTCGTCAAGGGTAATATGGAAGCACTCGCTCAGAGCCAGCAGCTTCTCCAACTCAGGCGTTGACGCGCCGCTTTCCCATTTGGAGATGGCCTGTCTGGAAACGCCTATCCTTTCCGCAAGCTGCTCCTGAGAGAGACCGCTCTTTCGTCTGAACCTATATATCCTTTCGGACAGCATTCGCTTTACCTCCCTGAAAACACTATACCGCCGTACGCGGTTGCATGCTATCAACCGCTGTTGAAACTTTCGCAACCAGCGGTTGCTTTTCGCCAATCCAATCTTTTATATCGCTATGATAAAATAGCGCTGCGCTTATTTCAAGGTCTAATGCTCATTATTAAACCGGGGCCCCGTACGGCCCCGGTTTTTGCGCCTTGACGCGCGTGGTATAATATCCGCAAGGCGGATATTATACTTGGATTTCAAGTCTTTTTTCCCGCTCCTTTCGGGGCAGCCGAAAAAGAAGATGCAAAACCCCGGAGGGCGTGAACGTGGAATCAATACGCTGGATAGAGAATAAGCTTAAAGCGCCGGAGTACAGGCCCGTGACGGCCTCCGATGCCCGCGCGGCGCTGGAGTTCTGGCGCGGCGCGCCGTTTTACTCGCCCTCGCCGCTCGTCGAGCTGAAGGCCTCGGCCCGTGCGCTGGGGCTCGGGGCGCTGCTGCTCAAGGATGAGGGCCGGCGCTTCGGTCCGGGCTCCTTCAAGCTGCTTGGCGCAGGCTGCGCCATGGCCCGCGAGCTGTGCGGCGATGCGGAGGCGAGCTGGGACGCAGCCGCGCAGAGCGCGCGGCGGCTCACGTTCTGCACCGCCACCGACGGCAATCACGGCCGGGCCGTGGCCTGGCTCGCGCGGCGGCTGGGGCAGCGCGCCGCGGTGCTGATGCCCGAGGGCAGTTCCCGCGCGCGTTTCGAGGCCATAGCCGCCGAGGGCGCGCAGGTGCGCGTGGAGGACGCAAACTACGACGAATGCGTCCGCCGCGCGCGGCGTCTCGCGGAGGAAAGCGGCGGCGTGCTGCTGCAGGACACAACACTGCCCGGCTATGAACGCCTGCCGCTGGAGATAATGCGCGGCTACGGGGCCATAGCCGCGGAGCTCGCCGGACAGCTGGATGAGGCGCCCACGCACGTGATACTCCAGGCCGGCGTCGGCTCCTTTGCCGGGGCGGTTTCGAGCGCGCTTGCGGAGCTGTATCCGGACGCGAAGATACGCTTTATCGTTGCGGAGACCGCCGCCGCGCCCTGCCTGATGGAATCCGCCGCGGCGGGAGAAGTGCGGATAACGCGCGGCGCCATCCGCACCATTATGGCGGGGCTGGCCTGCGGCGAACCCTGCTCGCCCGGGCTGCGCTCGCTGGAGTGCCGTGCGGAATTCTTCGCCGCGCTGCCGGATGAGTATGCCGCGGAGGCAATGCGCGCCCTGGCGCGGGACGAGGGGCTGGTCTCCGGCGAATCCGGGGCGGCGGGCTATGGGCTGCTGCGCGCCATCATGCTTGAGCCGGAGCTCGCCTTGCTGCGCCGCGCCGCCGGGCTGTCCGGCGAAAGCCGCGTCCTGGTGTTCAGCACGGAGACCGCGACCGACCCCGAAAGTTATCGGGACATTGTCGGAAACTTTGCTGGACAGAATACGTCTTTAAGTGTATGATAATCGGAGAGGTGATTTTTTATGGCCAATAACCGCAAAAAGAGCAGTCCGGCCGGCGTGGTTTTCGCGCTGCTGATGCTTATTGTAATAGTAATAGCGCTGGTAATTGTGCTGCGCTCTTGTCAGGCGCCCGGCGGCAGCGAGACAAGTGAGCCCCCGGCCACCGCCGGCGCGGTGGACAATACGCCCGCCGGAGAGAGCCAGACGCCGTCCACCGAGGTCCCGAGCACGCCCGCCGCCACGCCGGTTCCGACGCCCAGCCCCACGCCTCCTTCCACTCCGTCGCCCACGCCCCCGGCCAGCGCCAGCGGCACGCTCCGCTCCAACACCGGCACGGGCCTGAACATAGTGGCGGACTGGTCGCTCAGCGGCACCACGCTCACGGTGAAGGTCAGCGCGGAGAGCTACAGCCTCTACAGCCAGGGCGCCTGGCACGCCGGCTCAGTCACCGTAGGCGGCCAGACCTACTACTTTGACACCCAGGCCATAGAGTACGATGGCCCGAGCCTCGGCACGCACGAGCTGGGTTCCGTCACCATAAGCGGCGTTTCCGCGCCCGCGCAGATAGAGGTGGGCTGGCACTTCCAGGGCACCTACGGCGGCACTGAGCTCGACACGATAACCGCCTCCGGCACCATAAGCTGAAAACGCCCCCGGCTTCCTTTGAAGCCGGGGGATTCTTATGCCTTCAGGAGCGCGCGGGCCTCGCGCTCGCGCGGGAATACGCCGCTCAAAAGCGCGTGGAAATCCGGGCCGTGGCCGTGTATGCGCAGGTGGGCAAGCTCGTGGGCGACAACGTATTCGAGACAGAGCGGCGGCTTCTCCGCGAGCATGAGCGCAAAGCGCACCGTGCTGCGGGCAGGCGTGCAGCTGCCGAATCGCGTGCGCATATCCCGCAGCGACCAGACCGGCGCGGCAACGTCCAGCGCCGCGGCGTATTTTTCAACAAGCGGCGGTATTTCCCGCTCCAGCTCGCGGCGGTAGAGCGTCAGAAGCGCCGCGCGGCGGCGGGCATAGTCCGCGCCCTCGGGCACGGTGAGGACTATTTCCCCGCCGTCGAGCCGCGCGCCTGTGCGCCCCGTGCCGAGGCTGACGGGCATGCGCTCGCCCCAGAGCGGCGCCGTTTCGCCGGGCAGCAGCTGCGGCCGGGACTCGCAGCGCGCCAGAGCCTCGCTCCGCCGCGCCTCAATCCAGCCCAGGCGCTCGTTGGCGAACGAGAGCGCAGCACGCAGGCCAACCCGCCGCGGCGCGGTCACCTCAACCGAGCCGTCCGGCCTGACGCTTATCCGCAGCATCTTCACATCGCGGAGGCTTATTTTGACGGGAATACCGTCAGAAAGCCTCTTCACCGCATCCTTACCCATCAACTCGCCGCTCCTTCCATCGGATAGTTCTCGTCCATTTTACCAAAGGGGCGGGGGGTTAGGCTGCGGATGCGATGTTGCGGAAGATTTCTGCGGTGCGGTAGAGATAAATGAGCATGAGAATCAAAACGACCAGCAGCCCTATTGCCGCGGCGAGGAGGAGCAGAAGCGCCAGGACGGGCGGCAGCAGGAGCGCAAGCAGGAGAAAAGCTATCAGCGCGCAGAACGTGCCTATGTACCAGCGCCAGAGCTTGCGCCACTTGGCGGAGAGTTCGTCGTTAACTCCGCAGAGAACCTCGGCATGGGCGGCAAACTGGAAGTAATATGCAACAAAGTCCGCGACAAACGTCGCCACAACGATGAAAATGGCCAAGCCGAGATTGGGTATGACGAGAAGCACAAGGTCTATCGCCGCGCACACGAGGCTTATGACGGCGGAGGTGCGGTAATAGCTCTCCGCCCTGCCCAGCTTGAACAGCGCGACAAACATTATAACGGTGCACACGAGGTTGACAATCAGGCTGACGGTTTGCAGCCTGGGGATGAGACTCTCGAGGAAAGTCATGGCGACATGGACGATTTGCAGCCAGAACAGCGTGGTCAGCCACTTCGCAAGGATGGGCGCGGAGCCGCGCATGCGCTCTACTGCCAGGATGGGCTGCTGCGCGCGCTGCGCCCTGCTTGCCGGAACCTCCTCGCGTCCGGAGAGCAGGCTGCACTGGGAGTTGATTATACAGGTTGCGCAGCTGTCATGGCTCCTGCTCCGGCAGCAGCGCGCGATTTCGCAGTCGCCGCCCCAGGCGCTTCCGGGCCCGCCCTTGCAGCCGGGACAGTTCACGCCGAACTCCGGGCATTGACCGCAGTCTTTGCCGCACCAGGTGGTTAGCATATCAGGCACCTCCGAAAAGAATTTGCCGGGTTTAGTCCATTATACCAGACGGGGGGTATTTTCAATACATAATTCGTATAAAATAACCGCAGCGCACGATGCCCCTTGCAATGTCACGTCGCGTATCGTATAATGAAGCCGGAAAAGGGAGCCCGGTTCCCAAACCTGATTTGGATACCGCCAACGGGGAAATATTGCAGAAGCTGCCGCGAAATGCCGATTTCTCTGCCGTTCGCGGCATTTTTTCTTATGCTCAGGGAGGCGCACTATGAAAATCAAACCCGGTGAACTTACACTTTACGCCGTGACGGACCGCACGTGGGCGCATGACGCCGACGGCGTGCTCGACCAGGTTGAGGCCGCCATAAAGGGCGGCGCGACCTTTGTGCAGCTGCGTGAGAAGGAGCTTGACCCGCGCGCGTTCCTGAGCGAGGCGCACTGGATTGTGGCCCTCTGCCACAAATACGGCGTGCGCTGCGTCATAAACGACAACATCGACGTCGCGCTGCTCTCCGGCGCGGACGGCGTGCACGTGGGGCAGGAGGACACGGCCTGCGAAAAGGCCCGCGCCATGCTCGGGCCGGGCAGGATAATCGGCGTCTCGGCGCACAGCGTGGAGGAGGCCAGGGCCGCCGAGGCCGCGGGCGCGGACTATCTCGGCTCCGGCGCGGCCTTCCCGACGGGCACCAAGGACGTCCGCGGCCGCTTCGTCACGCCCGAGGGCTTCCGCGCCATCACAGGCGCGGTGAGCATACCCGTCGTCGCGATTGGCGGGATAACGAAGGAGAACCTGCCGCAGCTCGCCGGCTGCGGCCTCGCGGGCGCGGCCGTCGTCTCCGCCCTCTTCGCGCAGCCGGACGTGGAGGCCGCCGCGAGG
>CALXGL010000147.1 GCA_944387825.1 uncultured Oscillospiraceae bacterium
GCAATCACGAGCGGGACGAGCGCGATGATTATCGGCGGCAGGAACGCGCGCCGCTTCAGCGCCGGCATAGGCTCGGCGGCGGCCTTCAAATCCACGACGACCGCGCCGGTATAGGGCACGCTCCAGCCCTCGGCCTTTTTGAGCGCGGCGAGACGCCTGTTCGCGCGCACGTAGAAGAAATAGGGCACGAAGAGCGCGGCTATCAGCAGCGCGATGCTCCACATGATGAACTCGCCGGAGCCGGCCAGCGCCAGCGCGGCCATTATAAGCGCGCTCACGCCGCAGCTTATCCAGACATTGCGCTTGAAGCGGCGGACTATCTCAGCGACGCGCCCGTCTCTCTGCGCCAGGAGCGGCAGCGTGACGCCGAGGATTATGTTTTTCTTCGGCTTCGTTTCATTCGTGAGCAGGACGGCCGCGAGCACGAGGCAGGGGAACATTATGACAAACCAGATTATTATAACAGCCGTCTCACTCATTGTCCGCACCTCCGTTATTATAGCTGTAAGCCTCGCGGCAGAGCGCGGCGAACCCGTCCTCGTCCATACCGGCGAGCCGGGCCTCGGCGGCGATTATCCGCAGCGCGCCGAGGTAGCGCTCGCTCAGCGCCCCGGCCCCCGGGGAGCCGGCCACGACGGTGCCGCCGCGGCGGTCCGTCGTGATATAGCCCTCGTGACGCAGCAGGCCGTAGGCCTTGTTGACCGTCATCATGTTCACGCCGCACTGCTCGGCCAGCGCGCGTATCGTGGGCAGCTTTTCGCCCGGGGTGAGCTCGCCCGCGGCGATGCCAAGCACCACCTGGTTGCGTATCTGCATATATATAGGCGTCCGTGACGCCATGTCCAGCCGTAACAGCATTGCGGCAGCCTCCTTTTGTATTACTCATTATAATGCAAATAATGCACCATGTCAAGGGTGTAGGGGACAGGCGAGTGAAATTCATGTATTATGAAAAAAGGCCTTTACTAACGCGGCCCGCGGGCGTATAATGCCGCCGTTCGGGAGGGACGGACATGCATCATACGACAGACCTGGGCCGCGGCAGGCTGTTTCCTCTTATCTGCCGGCTGGCCATACCGACGATGCTTGCGCAGCTTGTGAGCGTGCTGTACAGCATCGTGGACAGAATGTACATAGGAAATATTGCGGAAATAGGCGACATGGCTCTGGCCGGTGTGGGCGTCTGCGGGCCTATAGTTACGCTGCTGAGCTCGTTCGCTTCGCTGGTTGGTCTGGGCGGCGCGCCGATACTGGCGATGCGCCTTGGCGAAGGCCGCAGGGCCGAGGCCGAAAAAGTTGTGTCGAACGGGTTCCTGATATTGTTGGCACTGGCGGCGCTGCTTACAACGGTGTTTCTGCTGCTCAAGGACAGCCTGCTCATGTGGTTCGGCGCGAGCGAGGACACCTTTGGCTATGCGGACACTTACCTTACAATCTATACGGCAGGCACGGTTTTCGCGCTCTTCTCAACGGGTCTCAACAGCTACCTCATAGCCCAGGGCTTTTCCGGGCTGGGAATGCTCACCGTCGTCCTGGGAGCGCTGCTGAACATAGCGCTGGATCCGGTTTTTATTTTCGTTCTGAAAATGGACGTAGCCGGTGCGGCCGCGGCTACGGTTATATCGCAGATGGCCTCGGCTGGCGTTGTGCTGTTCTGCCTGCTGCGCAGAAAGGCACCCGTCAGGCTGCGCCTGGGAGGCGTGGATACGAGGCTCATACGGCAGATACTGGCGTTCGGACTGCCGACTTTCCTCATACTAAGCACGGACAGCGCCATCCTCATCATACTGAACGCTGTGCTTCAGCACTACGGCGGACCGGGGGAGGGCGACAAGCTGGTCACCTGCGCGACGATAGTGCAGAGCTGGTTCCTGCTTATAAGCCTGCCGATGGGCGGTATAACGGAGGGGGCGCAGCCGGCCGTAAGCTTCAATTTCGGCGCAGGCAACATAGAGCGGATAAAAAAGGGCATATTGTATATAGCGCTGCTGTGCCTCGCATTCTGCGCGCTGATGACCGCGGCGGCGCATACCGGGGTGTCAGCGCTGTTTGTGCGCCTGTTTACAAAGGACGGGGAGCTTGGCGCGAGGAGCGTTGAGTACATAAAGGTATTTACAGCCATGATTATCCCCCTGGCCGTACAGTATACGCTTGTAGACGAGACGACTGCGCTCGGACGGGTGAAGCTCTCGCTGCTCTGTTCGCTGCTGCGCAAGAGTATTTTCCTGGGGGGTATTTTCGCGCTGCCGGCGCTGTTCGGCGCGGAGCAGACCTTCTGGTGCGAGCCTATTGCCGACGGGATTGCGGCCGTGGTGACCGGCTGCCTGTTCGCCTGGCGCATACCGGGAATACTCCGCCGCCGCGCCGAAGCGGGAGGGGGCGGAATATGAAGAAAGCCGCCCCGGCCATATGCCGGGACGGCTTAAATTAAAGGAGGCCGAGCCTCGTAAACAGCGCGGCAAGCGGCATGGGCAGGGCGTCTGCCATATAGCGCGCGAGCTCGCCTGAGGACGTCTTCATGCCCGAGAGGACCCAGCGGACGGTCATGGACACACTGCCGCGGCAGTAGAGCTCCAGGAGGAAGCGCGTCTCGCCATCCGGCGGCGAAGCGGTTTTGCTCTCAATCAGGTTGGAGTAAAAGCTGAAGATGGCCTCTGCGTCGTGTTCCTTGAGCGAGTTCGTGCCGTCCGCTCTGAAGGCGGCGGTAAAGAACACTCGCTCGGCGCGGATGTACTCAAATTTGCGCTCCAGGCCTTCACGCACCGTGCGGCCCGAACCCATGTGCTCGAACGAGCGGTCGAGAAGCTTTCCGAAGTACCAGTTTATGAGGTCGTATTTGTCCAGAAAGCAGCGGTAAAAGGTCTGGCGCGTTACGCCGCAGCGCCGGGCTATGTCCGTGACGGTTATGTTCTCCACACTGGAGGTGTGCATACACTCCTCCATGGCTTTTGCCAGGGCGTATTTTGTCTCTTCTCTGGACATGGGCGCACCTCCTGTCAGGTCAACACTACTATAACAAATTCCGGCCCTGCGGGCAAGGAGCTCCGGGCAAAGAAGTTGAAAAAAGAGTTACACACAGGGCCAACTGTCACTTTACTGGGGCGTCATGCGTGATATAATAGTGTTAGTCAAAAAATTCACACCTGAATCTATCAAGGAGGAACAAAAAATGTCCAACCGCATAATGCTCAACCAGTGCTCTTACCACGGCGCCGGCGCCGTCGCCGAAATTCCGGGCGAGGTCAAGTCCCGCGGCTTCAGGAAGGCGCTTGTCGTCTGCGGCCCGAGCATCCTCAAGCACGGAGTAGTCGCCAACGTTACGGACAAGCTCGATGCCGAGGGCCTGGCCTACGAGATTTTCTCCGACATCAAGGCCAACCCGACCATAGAGAACGTCCAGGCCGGCGTCGAGGCCTTCAAGGCCGCGGGCGCGGACTACATCATCGCTATCGGCGGCGGAAGTCCCATGGATACCGCCAAGGCCATCGGCATCATCATCGCCAACCCCGAGTTCGCCGACGTGCGTTCCCTCGAGGGCGTTGCCCCCACCAAGAACCCCTGCGCGCCGATAATCGCCGTGCCCACCACCGCCGGCACCGCCGCTGAGGTCACTATCAACTACGTTATCACCGACGTGGAGCGCCGCCGCAAGTTCGTCTGCGTCGATGCGCACGACATGCCCATCTGCGCCGTTGTGGACCCCGAGATGATGAACTCCATGCCGAAGGGCCTCACCGCCAGCACCGGCATGGACGCGCTGACCCACGCCATTGAGGGCTACACCACCCTCGCCGCCTGGGAGATGACCGACATGTTCCACCTCAAGGCGATAGAGCTCATCTCCAAGAACCTGCGCGCCGCCGTCGCCGGCGACCCCGCCGGCCGCGAGGGCATGGCCCTCGGCCAGTACATCGCCGGCATGGGATTTAGCAACGTCGGCCTTGGCATCGCCCACAGCATGGCCCACACCCTCGGAGCGGTGTACGACACCCCGCACGGCGTCGCCTGCGCGATGATGCTGCCTATCGTCATGGAGTACAACGCCGACTGCACCGGCGAGCGCTACCGCGAGATAGCCCGCGCCATGGGTGTCGAGGGCGTTGACTCCATGAGCCAGGCCGAGTACCGCGCCGCCGCCATTGAGGCCGTCCGCAAGCTCGGAGAGGACGTCGGCATCCCCTCGAAGCTCGAGGCTCTCAAGGAGGAGGACCTGCCCTTCCTCGCCCAGAGCGCCTATGATGACGCCTGCCGTCCCGGCAACCCGAAGGACACCAGTGTCGAGGACCTGACCGAGCTGTTCCGCAAGATAATGTAAAGTCCACTTTGTGTAAAAATCCCCCGGTCCGCGGACCGGGTGATTTTTTGCCGGCCGGGGACTTGGACGTTGTCACGGAGCCAGTCCCGGTACAGCTCGTATATGGCCTGCCTGGCCTCTGACGCTGCGCTGCGCGATGTGCTCAGGCGGCTATTTCAGTACGGTGGAGCGCGGCCTGAGCCAGGGCGAGCCGTCCTCGCGCGTGAAGCTGAGGAATTCCTCGCCGCTGCCGGGCGTCAGCAGCGTCCGCTCGACGGCCGCTTCGCCGTTTTCGTCCCGACAATGGTCCTCGATGACGGCGAAGGCCGCGCCGGAGGAGGGGAGTTCCAGGGGCAGCTCGCCGGGCGCGTACTCCTCGCGGCCCAGGAGAGCGCCGTCCCCGCCGTAGCGGAGCAGGACGTATTTGTCCGAGAGCCGCCGCGGTATCACGCTCAGCTCTATGGACATCCCGTAGCCCGGCTCGCCGCCGTACGGGTCCGTGCTCTCGGAAATGGTCTGCGACATGGAGCCGGCGCCGTCCGAGGAGATACCCTGGCCGCGAATCAGGTAGATTGAGCCGTCCGTCTGCTGATAGACAGGGTTGCAGAAAACGCTTACCGCCTCGCCGGCGGGCACGGAGATGGAGGCGCTCAGCTCGATGCTCTCCATGCCGTCGGCGGAGCTTACGTGCGTGCTGCCGCCGTAGACATACACGCCGCGCTGGCTGCCGATGTAGCGCTCATGCCCCTCTCCGAAGCGGGCGGAGATTACCGCCACACCCTCAATGGGGAAGACGGCCTCACCGTCCGCGACCTCGGCATAAACCCGGCCTGAGTATCTCGCCGCGTCAGCCGCGGAGACTTCGCCGCCCGACTGCGCGCCCATGCCCTCGCTTATATAGCCCTCGAGGTCGAAGGTATCGATGTATTCTGATGTTATGTAAACTCCAACCAGCCTGACTCCAGCCGACGGTTCGTTTCCTTCGTCCTCGCGGAGCAGCGAGCAGCCGCCGAGGGTCAGGCAGAGCGCCAGAATCAAAATGTAGCAGAGCTTTTTCATGCCTCATCCTCCTCCAGATTGCCGTCAAATTTGAGTATGTCGCCCACGTCGCAGCCGAGGTGATAGCAGATGCGGTTTATCGTGCCGAACCTGACGCCGCGCGCCTTGCCGGAGCGCAGAATTGAGAGGTTGGCCTCGGTGATGCCGACCTTGGCGCAGAGCTCCTTCGCCGTCATGCCGCGCTCGCGCAGCAGCTCGTCCAGATGCACTCGGATAGCCATCAGACGAAGAGGTCGTTGTCGTCGCGCAGCCGCTTATGCGCGGCCATTGAACGCGAGATAATCAATGCGGCAAGGCAGAAGAGCAGCGGCGTGAGCGGCAGGCTGACGTTCACGCTGCTGGAGGGCTGTGAGCTGATGAATGCGAGCTTGAGGAGGTTCGCAGCCATGCCGATGAGCAGCACCGCCGTGAGCGCCCTCGCGCTGTAACGGTAGAAGCGGCCGGCCATGTCCACGGCCTCGTCGCTTAACTCGCCGCCGGGGCCGAAGCTCAGCGACAGCTCGTAGGCGAGCAGGCAGCCGTATATGACGATACCGCTCTGCGCCAGGGCCGAGACGCCGTCGGCGAGCAGCGCTATCCACAGCGACGTGAGCAGCTGCGCCACAGCGGCCGCGAGCTGCCAGCCCGCGGCGAAGCCGGAGAGCAGCCCGATAAGCGTTATCGCCCACTTTGAGAGCTTCACCAGCCGCGCGTTGTCCGAGGCGTTGAAGCAGCGCAGCAGCCGCAGCGCCAGCCAGGTGACAAGCACTGCCAGCGAGCCAGCCTGCAGCGCGAGCGAGTTTATGTAGGCCGAATCGTCAAGCGCGCGGTACATGAGCAGGAAAAGCGCCGCCGAGAGCAGCGCGAGCAGCCAGTCCTCGGCATAGGGCTTCCTGCGGCGCGAGACTGCAAGGAGCGCCGCCGCCGGTATGAGGCTGATGAGCACGTAGAGCGCTATTGCCGCGGCGCGCCAGATCTCGCCAAGGCGAGCCATGGCCCACAGCAGCTCCACTATGAGCCCGCCCGGCACGGCGAGTATGACGCCGATGAGCTCCGGCATCGCGGACAGCAGCGCAAAGCACGCCGCGCCCGCCGCCGCGCACAGCGCCGTCAGCAGCTTGAAACTGCGGAGCGTCATTTTCTGCACCTCCAAAATTATTGTTGCACGATAATTTCTGAGTTCAGTGTAGCAGAAGAATTATCGTTTGTCAATAATTTTTTAAAAAGCACGCCGCTGCCGGGACAGGTCCCGGAGCGCAAAAAAGAAAAGGGGCCTTTCGGCCCCCGCAGTTCTATGCTGTCTGGAATTATACACATGTCTCGGTCAGAAATCTGAAGGTAAGGACAAAGACCGCCTCGCATTGAGGAAAATCGGACGGCGTATAGAAGTCGCCTATTTCAGGCTGAGCGCCGGTTCCGCCGTCGGACCAGTACTCCATGACGACGGGGATATCCTCGCCGGTCGTTTCACCGGAAACCCAATTCAAGGTGCTGACGCCGTACTCGCCCGCCGGCGGACGGCCAAGCTCCGGATGGAGGCCTACGATGCAGTCGCTTCCGCTCAGGACGGCAAAGTTGTCAAACTGTTCTGTGAAGCTCACCATGATAGTGTCTCCGCTCGAGACATCCAGCAGCCACGGCTCAACCGCCGAAACCCATCTGCCATTTTCGAGCGTAACTATCTGGACAAGCATTCGCTCAACGTCCGCGTCGCTCTGCAGCTTGAGCCTGAGCGTCTTGCCTGTAACGGACCTGGACGTCGGAGCCACGGAGAGCGCTTCACCGACCGGTTCGAGCGTCTCGGGGATATCGGAAGTAAAAAGGTTTTCGCTGTCGTAAGCCGAAAAGCAAATTACTATCAGCAGCATACAGAGCAGAGCCAGCAACCGGGCTTTTAAGCTGTCTTTTAACATTTTATCTCACCTTCCGAACAATCAATTCAAATTATTCAGCCATACAAGTCACAGTAAAACTTCAACATATGACAGTCTGAAAAACTAATTGCATTGTACCGGACAGCTGACATGCTGCGCCTGTTTGCGGCGCGCCGCCGCGTGATTTGCCTTGCGGGCCTACCTTCCCAATTAAAGGATAACACATCGCCGGGGCGTTTTCAATTGGCAGATTACTTAACAATCTATTGCCCGTATTGTGCACATCTGCGATTTAAATAAAAGAGCACGGGCGAAGATAAAAAGGAGCCGGTCACGCGACCGGCTCCTTTTATCTTATCAGCTTACTTTATGAGCTTCGCGACTTCCTCGGCGAGGTCGTCCTGGCGCTTCTCGATGCCTTCGCCCTTTTCAAAGCGGATGTAGCCGTTCACCGTGATAGTGGTGCCCAGCTCCTTGGCAACGGCGGCGACGTGCTGCTCGACGCTGACCTTGTCGTCCTTGACGAAGGGCTGCTGCAGCAGGCAAATCTCGGAGAAGTACTTGTTGAGGCCGCCCATGACTATCTTCTCGATGATGGCGTCGGGCTTCTTCGCGTTCTTCGGGTCCTCCTTGGCCTGGGCCAGGCGGACGCGCTTCTCGTTCTCAATGAACTCCTCGCTGACCTGGGTCTTGTCGAGGAACTGGGGATTGAGAGCGGCGACCTGCATGGCGAGGTCCTTGCCCAGCTCGACGACGGCTTCGTCGGACTCGTGGCCCTCGCCGACGGTGAGGTTCATGAGCACGGCGATGCGGGCGCCCGTGTGGACGTAGGGGACGTTGACGCCGGAGTCGTAGCGGCCGAAGCGGCGGACCTTGATGTTCTCGCCGATAACGAGGACCTTCTCATTCTGTTCCTCGAGGACGGTCTTCTCGCTGCCGGGATACTTGCAGGCAAACAGGGCGTCGAGGTCGGCGGGGTTGTCCTTCGCGACGACCTGGGCGACGTTCTTGACGTAATCGACGAAGAGCTCGTTCTTGGCGACGAAGTCGCTCTCGGCGTTGACCTCAACGATGGAGCCCACGCCGCATTCGGGGCAGACCCAGGCGTAAGCCATGCCCTCGGCGGCTATACGGCCGGCCTTCTTCTGCGCGGCGGCCAGGCCCTTCTCACGCAGCCACTCGATGGCCTTGTCCATGTCGCCGTCGGAGGCGGCGAGGGCCTTCTTGCAGTCCATCATGCCGACGCCGGTGGCCTCGCGGAGGTTCTTAACATCTGCTGCTGTAAAAGCCATGGTATATCTTCCCTTTCGTAATTATATAAAGCGGGTGGATTATTCAGCTTCCTGCTCGTCGGTCTCCTCGACCTTGGCGGCCTCATCGGCGGCCTCGTCGGCGCCCTGACGGCCTTCCTGCACGGCGTTGGCCATGGTGGCGCTTATCAGCTTAATGGCGCGGATGGCGTCGTCGTTGGCGGGGATGACGTAGTCGGCCTCATCGGGGTCGCAGTTGGTATCGACGATGGCGATGATGGGGATGTGCAGCTTGCGGGCCTCGGCGATGGCGTTGTGCTCCTTGCGGGAATCGACGATGAAGAGGGCGCCGGGGAGACGCTTCATGTCCTTGACGCCGCCCAGGTACTTCTCGAGCTTGGCCATCTCGCCCATGAGCTTCATGACTTCCTTCTTGGGCAGCATGTCAAAGGTGCCGTCCT
>CALXGL010000148.1 GCA_944387825.1 uncultured Oscillospiraceae bacterium
AATATTCCGGGACGCTTTCTTTGGGCTTGTAGAAAGAAAGCGTCCCGGCCCCCGACAGGAAAGCCGCAGGGCGGTTGACCGGCGGCGCACAGCGCTTGCGTTGGTTTTGCGTGGGCGGTGGACGTGCGTTGGGCATCCCTGATGGGTATATGTCTACGCCTCCAAAACCGCGCGTTCGCTTCGCGGGCGCTCAGTAAAGCTGAAACGTAGGTTTTTGTCTGTGGACGAGCGATGTCCGCGCATAACGCACCGCCCTTGCTCGCTGCTGCGCAGCGTCGCACGGGGGTTGGGGTACGAAACTTACGTTACGCAAAGCCCCTGCGGCTCCGCTCAACTCACGTCTCGCGCCCGCCCGTAAGGTGCGGCGTCCTCGACGCCCCTTGGGTTGGATGACGCACCACGTCCCGGATGCGCAGCGGCCATCTCGGCGGGGCAATCACGTTATCCGTCAACCAACGCCGGGCGGGCGCGGAGGCCCGCCCCTACGGCGGGTTGTGAGCGAGAAACCAACGTTGTCTGCAAACCAACGTCGGGGCGTCGGGGACGCCGCCCCCTACGGGTGGGTGGAAACATACCCGTAGCAGAGCCGGACGGTGAGTGCGTGACATGCGTTGAGCGCAGGCGTGAGGAGTTGCGTAGACACCAGACTCGCACCCCCCGTGCGACGCTGCGCAGCAGCGAGCAATGGCGGTGCGTTATGCGCGGTCAACGCTAATCCAGCGCCAAAAACCTACATCGTCCTCCGACTAAGCGCCCGCGAAGCGAACGCGCGGTTTTGGAGGCTAAAGCGTATACCACACAGGGATACCCACGTCGGATTTAGCAGCTGCCAAACCCACCGCAAGCGCTGTGCGCCGCCGGTCAACCTCCAAAGCGCTTTTCCTTTCGGGGGTCCGGGGACGCTTTCTTTTGGCAAGCACAAAAGAAAGCGTCCCCGGGATGGATTATTGCCTCGCAGACGAATATCCGGGCCGCGGCCTGAATAGATTGTCCACATGAAAGAGGACAGGGGTTTTGAAAACGCGGCGGCGCTGCTGCCGCAGGATATACGCGCGCGGGCTCTGGAGCTGGATACGCAAAGCCGTATGCGCGCGGAGGAATTCAGGCTGCGGACAGGCCGGCCTCCTACCATACTGTCAAGAGGCGTTGAGCTTCCGCTTGCGGCCAGGGCGGTCACAGCCAAAGACCTGGACGCGCTGCTGGAGGCGGCCACCCGCGCTTCGGCGCACACCGCATTTTCCAATGTTGCGGGCGGCTTCGTAACTGTGCGCGGAGGCTGCCGCGTCGGGCTGTGCGGCGAGGTAAGCGAGTCCGCCGGACGTGTTCTCACCATACGGCGCCTCAGCAGCGTGGCGCTGCGCATACCCAGGGAGTGCCGCGGCTGTGCGGACAAGGTCTTTCCGGAGCTTATGCGCGGCGGATTTTCCGACACTCTGCTCATATCCCCCCCGGGAGCGGGCAAGACCACGCTGCTGCGCGAGCTGGTCAGAAAGCTGTCGGCAACGATGCGCATAGCGCTGCTGGACGAGCGAGGCGAGGTTGCGGGCGTCTGGGATGGGGCGCCGGAGCTGGACGTAGGCGAGCACACGGACGTGCTGACCGGCGCAGACAAGCGCTCCGGCGCCGCCATGCTCATACGCTCGATGAACCCGCAGGTGCTGGCCATGGATGAAATCACGGCGCCCGAGGACGTCGAGGCGATACGCCTTGCCTGCGGCTGCGGCGTCACAATACTTGCGTCGGCCCACGCCCGCACTGTCGAGGACCTGCGCCGCCGTCCGCTCTACAGAGAGCTGCTTTCTCTGGGGATATTCAGGCGCTGCCTGGAAATTGGTCCGCTGCACACATATTCTCTGAGGGAGGCGGGACTTTGAAACTTGCCGGAGCCGCGCTTCTGGCCGCAGCTTTCGGACTTTTCGGGCTGCGCCTCGCGGCGGAACAGCGCAAAAGCGAAAAGCTGCTCGCCGCGCTTATGACCAGTCTGGAAATCCTGAGAGGCGAAATAAGCGCGAGGCTTACCCCTCTTCCCGACTGCGCCGTTTCACTGGCCGTCAGCGGCCCGTATGAAAGCAGGCAGTTTTACGCCAGCCTGGCCGCAGGCCTGGACTCATTGGGGGAACTGGGCTTTTCAAACATATGGGACGCCTGCCTCGCGCCGCTTGGCATAAGCCCCGGCGCACGCGGCGCCCTGTCGGATTTGGGCCGGAGCCTGGGAAAATTCAACGCGGAAGAACAGGCCGCCGCCATAGACCGCTGCCTCGGGCGGCTCAAAGCCCTGTACGATGAGATGCGGAACAATTCTCGCTCCGCCGTGCAGCTCAAGCTTGGCCTGAGCTTCGGCGCGGGTCTGCTGCTGGCTGTGATGCTATACTGAGGGAGGATAAAATGGAGGTTGAACTCATCTTTAAGGTCGCGGCAGTCGGCATACTTGTAGCCGTACTGAACATACTGCTCACCCGCTCCGGCCGTGAGGAACAGGCGCTGATGGTTACTATCACCGGACTTGTAATTGTGCTTGTCCTGGTTGTGCGTAAGATAAGTGAATTGTTCTCTCTCATCGGCGAGCTGTTTTCGTTCTGATGGACGCAGCCGTAAGAATTGCCGCGGCCGGGCTCTGCGCCGCGCTGCTGTACGCGCTGCTAAAAAAATCGAACGGCGAGCTTGCCCTTGTGCTGGCGTTGGCCGGAGCGGCGGTTGTGCTGTATATGGCCGCCGGCCTGCTCTCGTCGGCGGCGGAGACGGCGCGCCGGGCGCGCGAGCTGAGCGGGCTCACCGGCGCGGTGTTTACTCCGCTTGTAAAATGCGTTGCCGTCGGCATTATCTGTTCCCTCGCCGCGGAAACATGCAGGGATTCGGGCAGCAGCCAGCTCGCGGCCGCCGTGGAGCTGGCCGGAGCGGCGGCAGCTTTGTTTTGCGCGCTGCCCCTTGTGAGCTCGCTGCTGGATACGGTGGAGGCGCTCTTATGAGGGCTGCCGTAATCTTACTGCTTGCGGCAGCGCTTCTTGCCGTCCCCGCATCCGCCGCCGGGCTGGACGGAGAGCAGTACGAGCTCTTCGGAGCCGGAGAGGTTGACGGCAGCATACCCGACTCGGCGCGTGAATACATAGGCGATGCGGGAATCTCCGACGCCCTGCAGCCCGAGGGGCTGCTCTCCGGGCTGTGGGACGGCCTGCTGGACAAGCTGCACGCTCTCTGGGCCGACGCCGCAGCGGGCGCCGTGAAGCTTATCGCAATCTCCGTCCTTTGCGCAGGCTGCTCGACTCTGTCCGGCGAAAAAACTCAGCAGTACGTCGTGCTCGCCGGCTGTCTGGCCGCCGGCGGCGTCGCCTTTGGAGACGCCGGGGAATGGATAAGCGCAGCCGGCGGTACTCTTGAGGAAATGAACATGTTTTCAAGGTCGCTGCTTCCCTGTCTCACCGCCGCCGCAGCGGCGGGCGGCATGGCCACGAGCGCCGCCGCGCGCTATGCGGCAACCAGCTTTTTCATGGACATCCTGCTGACACTCAGCCGCACCCTGCTCCTGCCGATGGCCTATGCCCTGCTCACGCTGCGCACCGCGGGCGCCGCGCTCGGCAGCAGCGCCATGGACGGCGCCGCGAGGCTTATAAAATGGCTGACCCTGACGCTCACCGGAGCGGTAATGACCGCCTTTACGCTCTATCTCAGCTTGACCGGAGCCGTCACGGGCGCAGCGGACGCTGCCGCCGCCAAAGCGGCAAAAAGCGCGATATCCGCTGCGCTGCCGGTCGTGGGCAGCATAATTTCCGACGCCGCCGGAACCCTTGTGGCCGGAGCCGGACTGCTGCGCTCCGCCGTCGGAGTATTCGGCGCAATCGTCATAGCCGCCACATGCGCGGCGCCTTTCCTCGCTCTCGGTCTGCGGTATCTGCTCTACAAGGCCGCGGCTGCTCTCGCCTCCAGCTTTGCCGACAGCCGCCTCAGCGGGCTTATAGGCGATATTGGAAGCGTATTCGCCCTGGTTCTCGGCATAACCGGGGCAGGCGCCGCAATGCTCTTCATTTCCATTCTATCTGCGATAAAGGTGGTGAGCGGATGGGTGAAATGCTTTCGGATTGGATACGTGCCCTGGCCGGGGCGGGCGTCATCTGCACGCTGGCTCTGCTCCTGTGTCCGGAGGGACGGCCAAAGCGCGTCGCGCGGCTGGCAGTCGGCTGCGTCATGGCGATTGCGCTTCTCTCCCCCGTAGTCAAGCCGGACGCCGGCAGTTTCGCAAAGGCCTTCGCCCGTTATTCCGAAGCCGCGCGTGAGGCGGCAGACATTGCCGGCAGCTACGAGCGCACTGTCATAGAGCGTGAGTGCGAGGCATATATAATGGACAGGGCAAACGCTTTGGGCGTCGCCTGCGTGTCGGCAAACGCAGTATTCCGATGGAGCGAGGAAGGCTTCTGGTATCCGTGGGAATGCTCGCTCGGCTGCGAATACAGTCCGGCGCTGGCAAACCTGATAGAGTCGGAGCTGGGCATACCGGCGGAGAGGCAGCATTGGGAGGACGCATGAGTTTTTCACTGAGCAGTCTTGGAAAATACAAATACATACTGCTGCTCGCCCTGTGCGCCCTCGCTCTGCTGCTGCTCGCGCCCTCATCCGGCGGCGGCTCCTCCGGCGTGGCAAGCGAAACCGAAGCGAGGCTTGAGTACGTCCTCTCGCGCATAGAGGGCGCGGGAAGCGTGGACGCGCTGTGTACGGAAAACGGAGCCGCCGTCGTATGCGACGGCGCAGACAATGCGCAGGTACGCCTTGCAATAGTCCGGGCGGTGTCCGACTGCACCGGGCTTGGCAGCGACAAAATAACGGTGCTCAAAAGAGCGGAATAACAAGGAGGCAGAGCATTGAAAAACCTGAAACGGAACATCATTATCGCAGCGGTACTTGTGCTGGTCTGTGCGGCGGTCTATCTCAACTGGTCCTATAACCGCGCCGACGAACAGACTCCGGCGTCCGTCACGGATGAAGGCGAGGAGTCCCCCGTGTCCGCACAGACAGAGGACGACTACTTCGCCCAGGCGCGTCTTACGCGCCAGACCTCGCGCGACGAGGCCCTGAGCCTGCTGGAGACGGCCGCAGCCGGTGAAGGCGCCTCACAGGAGACAATAGACGGCGCAATGGACGCCATAGCCGCAATGGCCGCCTGGTCAATGCAGGAGACGCAGATTGAAAACCTGCTGCTGGCGAAGAATTTTGACGACTGTGTGGTTTATATCAGCGGAGACGGAGTGACCGCCGCGGTTCCCGCGCCTGTGGAAGGGCTTTCAGCCGCCAGCGTCGCGCAGATAACCGAGACTATCATAGCGGAAACCGGCTGCGCGGCGGAGGACATACGCGTAATCGAGGTTAAGCAGGGCGGTGCGGCAGAAAAGCCGGCTGCGACGAGCGCGCCGAGCAGCACACCTGCGGCGGAGGAATAACTGCCGGCGGGCAGGCGCTGGGGGTGTCCGCTTTGGGCAAAGCGGAGGGGAATATTCCGGGGGCGCTTTCTTTGGCGCTTGGCCAAAGAAAGCGTCCCCGGACCCTCGAAAGAAAGCCGCCGGGCGGTTGTCCGGCGGCGCACAGCGCTTGCGGTGGTTTTGCGCGGACGGTGGACGTGCGTTGGGCATACCGTAGAAGTATACGGTTGAGCCTTCAAAACCGCGCGTCCGGCAGCAGGCGGCTTTCTTTAGGGGTCTGGGGGGATTTCTTTGGCCAAGCACCAAAGAAATCCCCCCAGAAAAAGTTTAGGTTTCAAAATATTCGCAATATCCGTCCATGTCGAATTCCCAGCTCGCGCCGTCAATCTCGCGTTCGGCGCCGGTGATGAATGTGCCGTCCGCATTGCGGTAGCGCCAGCCCGTGTCGTCGGCCACCCAGCCGGCGCAGCTGACTCCGTTCCACATGTATATGTTGAGGCTTAAAGCCTGGCGCGTCTCGTTGTCCTGGAAGTGCCACCACTCGCTGGTGAGGCCGCCGAAACCCGCGCCCTTCATGATTCCGTCCAGTATTACGGCCTCCTCGTTATTGCGCGCGAGGATGGAGTAAATACTCAGGTCGTGCATCTCGGTCTGCATCTCCAGCTCCTCGCCGCTGTCCACGCGCTCGAGCGTGAGATCGAGGGCTATGCCCATGTTGTGCATGGAGCCGTTCTGGGCGAGGAAGTTGGGAAGACCGTAGCTGCCCTCCTCCCAGAGACGGCGGTAGGTCAGGATTTCACCCTCGGCGAGCTCCGGCAGCTCCTCGGGGACCTCGCCGTGGATGTCCAGCTCGGGTACCGGCTGGTCGGCAAGCAGCGCGGCCTTGTCGTATATGTCCCTAGTGGCGGCGTTGGGGCGGTAGGAATCGTAAATCTTGAGCCTGTAGCCCTGGGCAAGTGCCGCGTTCGCGGCCTCGAAGAGCTTGTCGCAGCAGGGGTAGAGATATGGCGCCAGGAACTGGCCGTCGGCCAGCTGCACCTTCTCGTAGCCGTAGACTACCTCGCCGGTGACCTCGGGTATCTCGTAGCCGTGGACGGCATACTTGCTCGCGTAGCTGTTCGTAATGTCGAAGCTCAGCAGCTCCCCGAGGTACTCAGGCAGGTTTATCAGGCAGTAGTTGCTGTCTATATAGCCGTACTGCCCCGAGTAGCGCACGCGGAAGAAACCGTTTTCCTCATCCAGGACGCAGAGAGCCGTAGCGGCGGGAATGTCGGCAAGCCGCTCGGACCCGGCGTCAGGTTCGGTATAAAAGGCCATGGCCGTAAGAGGCCAGATGGTGCAGTAAAGCGGTGAGCGCTCTGTTGTCTCGTCCAGCTCGTTGCTTTCGGAGACATAAACTCCTTCTTCGTCGCCCTCGTCGGCGCCTACGACCCGGAAGCTGTAGCTGAGGCAGGATTTGAGCGTGCCGGTCTCAAATTCCAGCTCGTCCGTACACTCGACCCGGCCCATGGTCAGCCACTCCCCATCCTCGAGGCGCTGAACGAGGTAGTAGTCGCCCTTGGCTTCCGTCCAGCTGAGGACATAGTCGTTGGTTTTAACATTTTCAATGGAGAGCTCGCTCGTGTCCGACAAAAGCGCCTCGCGCTCGAGGACGTACTCCTCCCCTGCCGGCCCGGTTATCTCATAGCCCGCGCCGCTTATGACGCCGCGCAGGACGAAGGTATACGGGCTGTCGTAGCCCGGCATCGCCAGCTCCCCCTCGCCGCCGAAAGAAGCGACGAGTTCCCCGGCGTCGGTGCTCGCCAGCACATGCTCCGTGCCGTCCTCTTCCACAAGCCGCAGCTCGCTTTTGCGGCCGACCAGAGGCTCGGCAATGGCCGTGAGCGTCTTGGCGTCCTCATCCGGCGTCCACTCCGCTTTTGGCGCATCGGGGCTGCTGAGAAGCACATTAACGCTCAAAGTCTCTCCGGCGCGCAGATGCTCGCTTCCGAAAAGGCTCCAGCTGCCCAGCGGCGTTATGTTAAAAACATGCTCGCCCTCTGCTGCGCCGCTTATCACCGCAGAATTTTCGTCCAGCACCACGGCGTCCTCGACGCTCTCGCCGTCAATCGTGAGCTTATAGTGCGTCGCATTTTCTCCCTCGGGCCACTCGACGCGGTATTCTCCGCCGCCCAGGTCGAAGAAAGCAAGCGAGGCCCCCTCCGGCATGGAGGAGGCCGCGTTTATGTACGGCAGCACAAAGAGAAGAAACGCGGCTATCAGCAGCAGCGGCACCGCCACGACACAGCATATAAGCGTTATCTTGGCCTTTTTTCCCATCATGTGCCTCCTGTTTGGCAGTCAGTTCAAGTTACTCGACGTA
>CALXGL010000149.1 GCA_944387825.1 uncultured Oscillospiraceae bacterium
CCTCCCAGCGGGCCAGCTCGTTCCCCTCCAGGTCGGTCAGCACCTGCGGGCCGCCGTAGAAGTTGAAGAGCACGCGGTCACCGCTCACGTTGGCGTAGCAGTTTCCCGAATCGCCGGGAACCTTCACGCGGTATTCCCCGCCCGAGTCGGGCCGCACGACGACGGCGCCGCCCGTCTCGAGAAACCTTCCACCGGGATAGCGCTGCGAGCCGTCCGGCGGCCTGTCGCCCGCAAAATCCGCCGGCGCGGAGCCGTACACCGCGCCGCTGCGCGTGTCCACATACTGAAGCTCCTCGTTGCCCTCGGAGTCCCGGCTCGCTGTGTAGCGCAGGTAATCGCCGCAGCATTCGAAGTAGCTTGAGATGTATATGTTCGCCTCGAAGTTCCGCAGCGGTATATCCTCCGCGCTCCAGCGCCACAGCTCCGCGCCGGAGTAGTCCAGCATGACCACGCCGCCCGTGTCCTCAAGGCAGAGCGCGCCCGCGGCGCACTGGGTAATCACGGCGCTGAAGCGCTGGCCCGTGTACCAGGAGCCGTCCGCGGCGCAGATTCCGTATCGCTCTTCAAAGCCGGAGCTATCCTCCGCGCCGGGCGCGCGCGGCGAAGCGCTTTGCAGTATCAGCGCCTGGGCGCCCATGTATGCTCCGGCACAGCTGTCAAACCAGCGGCTTCCCTTGACGGAGAGATAGACCGGGTCGGTGACTATCTCCCCCTCCCGCGTCGCGAGGCCGTACAGATACGTGGGGAAAGGGCCGAACGCGTGGGTCTCGTCCCCGAAATACGGCACGAGAAAGCCGTAGTCATCCGCGGGGATGAGCGTATCGGTGTAGGCCTCGTAGCGCCGGTCCGACAGCTTTGGAGCCGCCGTCTCGAGCACATCCCAGTGCGCCTGCACCTTCAAGCCCTCCGGCTCCGGCGCAGGCGTAGACGCCGCCGGAGCCGGACCGCAGGCGGAAAGCGCAAGCGCCAGGGCCAGCGCGAGCGGAAAAAGCCGCCGTTTCATCTCAGGACGCCTTGGACACGGGCACGTAGCCCTGCATTTCAACAAGCTGCTGTCCCTCAGGGCCAAGTATCCAGCTGAAGAGCACGCCTGTCATGGAGTCTTCCGGCTCGGCGGCGTTCATTGCGACATAGTACGGGTTGAGGAAGGGATACTCCCCGCTGCCGATGGTTCCGGCGTCGGGCATCACGCCGTCAATTTTCAGCAGCTTCAGGCCGTCGGCCATCTGCATATCGTTTGCATAGTAATACACGGTATAGCCAAGGGCGTTGGCGCTGTTGTCGTACTGCTTGACAGCATCAATGAGTCCGCCCATGGAGCCCAGCATATAGCCCTCGGGGGGATCCATCATCTCGACTCCGTCCATGACCAGCTTCTCCATGAGCACCTGGCTGCCGCTCTCGGCATTGCGCTGGAAGGGCACAATCTCCATGTCCTCGCCGCCCACCTCGCTCCAGTTGGTTATCTCGCCGGTGTATATGCCGCGAAGCTGCTCGAGCGTCAGGGATTCGACGGGGTTGTCGGCGTTCACCATAAACACCAGCGCGTCCATGGCGAAAGGCTCCATCCTGATTTCAAACCCGGCCTCATCCATCTCGTCAAAGACGGCTGAGTTGGGCTCCGCGGCTATGACGAGGTCAGTCTCCCCGGCCATAAGCGCGCGGTAAGATTCCGTGGTGCGGGAAAAGTTGATAAGGTCTGAAACGGATTCCTCGCTCTCGCCCAGCAGCACGGCGGCCATAGCCGTGGCCAGAGGCGCGGTGGAGGTGGAGCCGTCCAGTCGGGGCAGGTTCTCGCGGGTAAAGGTCACCAGATTCTGAGCCGGCGTTGGCGACGGAGCGGACGCCGGCTCGCCGCAGGCGGCCAGCGCAAACACCATTGCCAGAGCCAGGGCCGCACAAATGAGCTTGCGTTTCATTTTCATTCCTCCTAAAGCCAGAATTGCTTCCAGCCTATATGACGTAAACGCAGACGATAGGTTTCTTTCCCGGGCAAATTTTTTGGCATATCTGCTGCATATATTCAAATTCCGCCGGTCATTGACCGGCGGAATTCATATACCTGTTTTAAAATCAGCGGGAATTGAAAATCTTGAAAATCGTGTCGTAGGGGTCTTCGTCGGGGTTGGAGGCGGGCTGCTGCTCCGACGCGGGCTCCGCGGCGGGCGCGGCCTGCTGCGCCTGCTGCTGCGCGGCGGTATAGAGTCCCCTGGCGGGCGCGGCCTGCTTCTGAGCCGCCTCCTCGGGAGTCTCGGGCCTGCCGTCCTCAAAGCCGGTGGCAATGACGATGACGCGGATTTCGTCCTCAAGCGTATTGTCGAAGGTGGCGCCGAAGATGATATTCGCATCGGGGTGCGCAGCCTCCTGAACGAGGTTGGCGGCAGCCTCGACGTCGTCAAGGCCCATGTCCTCGCTGCCGGTGACGTTTATCAGCACGCCGTGCGCGCCGTTGATGCTGGTCTCCATAAGCGGGCTGGAAACGGCCATGCGCGCGGCCTCCTCCGCCTTGCCCTTGCCCACGGCGTGGCCCACGCCCATGTGCGCGAAGCCCGCGTCCTTCATTATCGTGGTGACGTCGGCGAAGTCGAGGTTGATGAAGCCGGTGTTCTTTATGAGGTCGGAGATGCTGGTGACGGCCTGGCGCAGGACGTCGTCGGCTATCTCAAAGGCATTGGCCAGCGTGACCTTCTGGTCGGTGGCGTACTTCAGACGGTCGTTGGGGATAATGAGCAGGGAGTCCACCTTGCCGAGCAGGGACTTGATTCCCTCCTCAGCCTGATCCATGCGCCGCTTGCCCTCAAACTTGAAGGGCTTTGTGACGACACCCACGGTAAGCGCGCCGGCCTCGCGGGCTATTTCCGCGACTATGGGCGCCGCGCCCGTACCGGTGCCGCCGCCCATACCGGCGGTTATGAATACCATGTCCGCGTCCTCAATCGACTTGGCGATATCGTTGCGGCTCTCCTCGGCGCTCTTCTTGCCCATGTCGGGGTCGGAACCGGCGCCCTGGCCATGCGTAAGCTTTTCGCCTATCTGAATCTTCTGGTCGGCGTTGGAGACCGCAAGCGCCTGCTTGTCCGTGTTGACGGAAATGAACTCCACGCCCTGAGTGCCGGACTTCACCATGCGGTTGACCACGTTGTTTCCGGCGCCGCCCACGCCCAGAACCTTCAGCGTAACGACGTTCTCGGGTCCGGTTTCGGATTTATAAGACATATTCGGTGCCTCCCTCATATCTTTTGAGACGCCCGGCGGATGCGGCCGCCGGCTCTGTGTTTTATTTCTTCTTCTACTCATATTATATCTTTTCCCATGTCTGGTCAACTATTTTTTGTTTCCATAACACTTTTTTTCTCAAAATGGGGCGAAAGTCACCGCTTCGCCCGCCTCGCTTATGTCCAAAGTGCCCCTGTCGGCGCTCGTGAGCTGGCTGACAGCGCTCACGAGCTTGCCGAATTGGTAATCAATGGTTTCGTCCTGCCCAAACAGGACGGTAAAGCGGCCGAGATATTCCATGACGGGCGCGTCCGGGTCGGTAAGGTCTATGCCGGACACCGTTCCCGCGAGGCCGCGCCGCTGAATCTGGTCGAGCATTTCGCTCAGCGTGCTCACAGCCTGCGCGCCGCCCTCCGTTTCAAGCGTCTCTCCCACTGTGGGATTGACGGGCGTGAGCCCCCGCACATGCACAAGCGAGGCGGTGTCCGCGGCGCTGCCCTGCATCAGCACCTTGCAGCTGCGGTCCATGACCCAGCGCTGCCCGCCGAGCTCAACCCAGGCGAGGGCCTGGCTCTCCGTCACATCTATGACCACCGTACCGGGCAGCTGCGTCGTAACCGACACGCTTTCAACATAAGGAAGCTTGGCGAGGATTCCGGCCACGGCGGCAAAGCGGTTTATGAAAAAGAGGTTATCCCCTTCCTCAATTCCCGCCGCCTGTATTATATCTCTGTCGGTATAATACTCGCAGCCCGTGACCTCTATCCTGCCCACCTGCAGGAAAATACTAAGGATAAAGATAATCACGACGCAGCCCAGCAGGAACTTCGCCGGACCGATGACCGCGGCGCGGCGCGATATTCTTTTCCGCATCGGCTCCGTCCTTTTTGCCATCTCAGGGTCCTTTCGTATCAGTAAGCGTTATGTCCGCGCCCAGCGAGCGAAGACACTCGTCAAAGCGCTCATAGCCCCGCTCAACGTGGCCCGAATCGAGAATATCTGTCTCGCCTTCGGCTGCCAGCGCTGCTATTATGAGCGCAGCCCCGCCGCGCAAATCCGTTGCGACAGCCGGCGCGCCGTGCAGCCGCGCCACGCCCGTGACCACGGCCACGCGTCCTTCGGTATGTATGCGGGCGCCCAGGCGCTGAAGCTCCTCCGTAAAGCGGAAACGATTCTGGAACACATTTTCCACAAATACGCTCGTGCCCCGCGCTTTAAGGCAGGCGGCCAGCATGAGCGGCTGCGCGTCCGTTGGAAAGCCGGGGTACGGCCCGGTTATGACGGGCATCGGCGCTTTTAAGTTTCCATCCGAACGCAGAGCGACGCTGGCGCCGTTCGACATTATATCACACCCGCACTCAGAAAGCGAGTGCAATACGGTGGAAAAATGCCTCGGCTCCACGCCGCGGAGTTCAATTTCTCCTCCCGCGGCCGCGCAGGCGGCCAGCAGAGTCGCCGAAACTATGCGGTCGGGCATTATGCGGTGCCCCACACGCTCCGGCGCGGCGAAGCCTCCGCGCACCGTCACGGTGGCGCTGCCCGCCCCGCTGACGTCCGCGCCCAGCTTTACGAGGAAGGCCTGCAGCTCGGCAATTTCCGGCTCGCGGGCCGCGTTCATTATGACTGTCTCCCCCTCGGCGGCGCAGGCGGCCAGCATGGCGTTTTCCGTAGCTCCCACGCTTGGCAGCGGCAGGGCTATGGCCGCGCCCTTCAGGCCTCCGGGCGTCGAGCAGATAAGTTCTCCTCCGGATTCCTCTATCCGCGCTCCGAGGGCTCTCAGAGCCATCAGGTGCAGGTCTATCGGCCTCGGCCCCAGCTCGCATCCTCCCGGCATGCTCAGCCTCGCGCTGCCGCAGCGGGCCAGCAGCGCGCCCAGAAATATGACGGAGCTCCTCAGCTCGCGCATGAGGGAGTGAGGTATCTCCGCCCTCGCTATGTACCCGGAGTCTATGTTGACGGAGTCCCCGGCGCGCTCCACCGAGCAGCCGAGGCCGCGCAGGATGCGTATGGTCGTATCCACGTCTCGCAGCATCGGAACGTTCAGCAGCTCTGTCTCGCACGGCGCGAGCACGCTTGCGGCCATTATAGGCAGCACCGCGTTCTTGGCGCCCTGGACAGTCGTGCTGCCCTCCAGCCGGTTTCCGCCGGCTATATGCCAAACGCTCATTTCCTCTCCCCCATACAAAAGATTCAGGCCATACTATGCCGGGGGGATCGAATATGTTATTTCGCGTGCTGTGAGGCGAGGTCCAGAACTATCTCCGTTATCCTGTCCGTTGCGTCTGCGACGCCCATGGAGCGCATCTTTTCGCTCATCTCCTCGAGCTGCTCCGGATGGTGCAGCAGCTCGCTCACCAGCCCAAGCAGGCTGTCGGCGGTGAAATCCGGCTCCAGCAGCAGCTTTGCTCCGCCGGACTCGGCCAGGACGCGGGCGTTCTTCTCCTGGTGGTTATTTGTGACGTTCGGGCTGGGTATCAGCACGGCGGGCTTGCCCATGGCCGTCAATTCGGCGAGCGTGCTGGCGCCGGCCCTGCAGAGCACGAGGTCGGCAGCGGCCATGACCGTGGGCATATCGTAAATATATTCCCTTACGTCCATGCCCAGCTTCTCATAGCCCGGCTTTTCCTTTTCAAGCGTCTCGGTCATCTTCTTATACCAGGCCTTGCCCGTGGAGTGTATGACGCCGAAGAAGGGGTTGGCGCAGGCCCGGACGATGAAGTCCGTCATAATCTCATTCATATGCCCCGCGCCGAGACTTCCCCAGACGCTGGCCACGAGCGGCTTGTCCTCCGGCAGGCCCAGAGCGCGCTTCGCCCCGGCCTTATTCGCACGCAGAAATTCGCCGCGCACGGGCGTGCCCGTCACGGCCACGCGCTCGGGGTGCCTGTAATTTGCCCGGCTCTCTTCGAAGCCGACCATGATGGCATCCACCTTGCCCTCGAGCATCTTCGTCGTGAGCCCGGGCACGGCGTTGCTCTCATGCACCGCCGTAGGGATTCCCATCTCATGCGCCGCGCGCAGGACCGGATAGCAGACATATCCGCCCGTGCCGACCGCGGCGTCCGGCTCAAACTCGCGGATTATGCGCTTGGCCTCGCCCGTGGAGGTGACGACATTCCTGAGCGTAGCGAGATTGTGCTTTATATCCTCCATGGAAAAGCCGCGGTGGATATTCGTAATGTGCACGGTTTCAATCTCATATCCGGCGCGCGGGACCAGGTCTGTCTCCATGCGTCCCTCCGCGCCTATGAAGAGGAACTCGCTGTCCGGCAGCGCTTCCTTAATCCTGCCGGCCACGGCAAGGGCGGGGTTTATGTGTCCCGCGGTACCGCCGCAGGTGAAGAGGAATTTCATATGTATGCCTCCCGAATTATTATGTTCTCCACGCCGGTATTTCCCGAGACGCGCTCAGTACTATACCCATTTCGGCCAGCTGTATAAGCAGCGCCGTGCCGCCGTAGGAGAAGAACGGCAGAGATATGCCCGTACACGGCACAAGGTTCGTCACGACGGCGACGTTGAGTATCACCTGTATGGCCAGCAGCGTTGTTATGCCCGCCGTCACCAGAAAGCTGAAGCGGTCGCGCATATGCAGCGCCAGCCAGTATCCCCGTACGATAAGCGCAGCGAAAAGCAGCAGAAGCGCCGAAGCGCCCACGAAGCCCATCTCCTCGCACCAGACAGCGAAGATGAAGTCGTTATGCTCCTCCGGCAGATACATGTAGGTCTGTCTGCCCTGCCCCAGGCCCAGGCCGAAAAGGCCGCCCGAACCGATGGAATAGAGCGACTGGACTATCTGGTAGCCGTCGCCGCTGGTGTTGGCGAAGGGGTCGAGCCAGGTGGAGATACGCCCCGAAGCATAGGGGAAAAAGGTCATTATGACGCCCAGCCCCGCCAGGGCGGCCGCGCCCACGCCGGCGAACCAGTAGAGCCTGGCCCCGCCGAGAAAGAGCATTACGCCGCCTATGGCAATGATTATGACCGCCGCGGAAAAGTGCGGCTCCAGCACAAGCAGGCCGACTATGAGCGCAAGTATCGCAGCGAAGGGCAGTATCCCGTACCTGAACGTGCTCATTGCCGCTTTATACCTGCATATGAGCGCGGAGAAGTACAGGATAACCGCCGCCTTGGCTATTTCAGACGGCTGAAAAGTCGTGAAACCCAGGTCTATCCAGCGCCGGGCGTCGCCCTGGGCCACGCCTACGACAGGCACGAGCACGAGCAGTACGACGCTCACGGCCAGCAGCGGGAAGCTCATGCGCCGGTAAAAGCCCATGGGAAAGCGCGACAGCACGAACATTATGACCGTCCCGGCAATTGCGAAGCCGAGCTGGCGCAGGAAGTAATATGCCGCATTGTGTCCGGTAGCGGCGCTGTAATACGCTCTAGCATAGCTTGCGGACAGCACCATTACCACTCCGATAGTCAAAAGCAGCAGCGTAAGAGCGGCGAACGGCAGGTCTATCCTGCCCGCTCTTGCGTTCGTCCTCGGGCGTACCGGTTCCGGCGCGAGCCGCGCCGCGGCGTATTCCATAGGCCCCTCCCGAAAATTTTAGAAGCTGTAGCGGTTGAAGATTCCGATAAACGACACTACTGCGCACACGAGGGATATGCAGAAAAACAGCGCGAAGAGCTGCTTTTCCGTCCACTTGTGACCGGACCACCCGCCCAGCTCAAGGTGGTGGTGGAACGGCGCCATCCGGAAAAAGCGCTTCCCGTGAGTGAGCTTGAAGTAGGCGACCTGGATTATGTCCGACAGGGTCTCGATTATGTACATGAGGCCCAGCACTATAAGTATAAGCGGCATATCGTAGGCAAATGCCATGGCCGCCACGGCCCCGCCCAGGAAGAGCGAACCCGTGTCGCCCATGAAAACCTTCGCGGGGTTGTAATTATAGACGAGGAAGCCCAGCAGCCCGCCCGCGAGGCCGGATGCGAACACGCCGAGCGAGAGATACGCTTCGCCCCAGACATAAGTCACCACTGCAAAAAAGACGCACACGGGTATGCTTGTTCCGGCAGCCAGTCCGTCTATGCCGTCCGTGAGGTTGACGGCGTTGACCGTACCCACTATCACGAAAGCGGCAAACACGAAGTACACCCACTCGGGTATGGGAATACTGGTGTTCCAGAAGGGGATGTACAGATTGGTCGTCACGTATCCGAACTCGCGCATAAGGAAGATGAACGCGAGCGCGGCGGCCAGCTGAAGCAGAAACTTCGCTTTGGCGGACAGCCCCAGATTCTGCTTCTTTTTGAGCTTCTCATAGTCGTCCAGAAAGCCTATGGCGCCGAAAATGAGCGCGAAGAGCAGGCAGAATATGTGCCCGTATTCGCCGCGCATCATGGGCTCGAAGCCCACGGTGAGGCAGACCGCCAAAATGGCGGCTATAAACATTATGCCGCCCATCGTCGGCGTTCCCGACTTGGACATGTGCCACTTGGGACCGTCCTCACGTATGGACTGCCCGGCCTTTATTTTCCGCAGCCAGGGCACCAGAAAGGCGCCCACGCCGCTCGCTACGAAGAAACCTATGGCAAAGGCGAGTATCAGGCGTATGGTCATCTGTCTCTCTTCCTTTTCTCCAGTATGTCCGCGACTATCTCGCGCTCATCCATGTGGTGCTTCTCGTGCCCGACTATCTGGTAGTCCTCATGGCCCTTGCCGGCCAGCACTATGACGTCGCCGGGCAGATGATGCTCTATCGCCCACTCTATGGCGGACGGCCTGTCGGTTATGACCTCACGCGGAGTTTCCGAGTGCTCCATGCCGGCCAGAATATCCGCGATTATCGCCTCGGGGTTTTCCGTGCGCGGGTTATCCGAGGTGACCACAACGAAGTCTGCGTTATCGGCGGCTATACGACCCATAATCGGGCGCTTGGTGCGGTCGCGGTCGCCGCCGCAGCCGAAGAGGGCCACCAGCCGCCCCCTGGTCACCCTGCGCATGGATTTGAGGACGTTTTCCAGCGCGTCCGGCGTGTGGGCATAGTCTATGAGAATGGTATAGTCTCCGTCCGTCTGTACGACCTCCACCCTGCCCTTTACGCCCTTCGCGCTGGCCAGGGAATCGGCGCAGTCGTGCAGGTCAAGGCCGAGGGAAAGGCCCGTGCCGATGACGCCGAGGGCGTTATATACGGAAAACAGCCCCGGTATGCCGAGCTTTACCCGCTCGCTCACACCGTTGAAGCCTGCCGTAAACTCAACGCCGGAGGCGCTGAGCTCTATGCCGGACGCCATGAGTCCGGCGTTTTCGCGCTCGGCGAAGGTCAGCGCCGGGCACTTGCAGCGCTCGAGCATGAACGCCGACCATTCGTCGTCCAGATTTATCACGGCCCTGTCGCACATGGGGAAAAGCAGGCTCTTTGCCCGCGCATACTCCTCCATCGTCCCATGGAAGTCAAGGTGGTCCTGAGTCAGGTTCGTGAAGATGCCGACGGCGAAGCGCAGCCCCGCCACGCGGTGCAGCACCAGCGAATGGCTCGAAACCTCCATAACCACATGCGTGCATCCGGCCTCCGCCATCTCGCGCAGCAGCTTCTGCAGCTCGTAGCTTTCGGGCGTAGTGCGCTCGGTGTGCAGGAATTCAGAGCCTATCATATTCCCGTTTGTGCCTATGAGGCCGACGGTGGCCCCCTTTTTCTGCTCCAGCAGATGCTTCACGAGATATGTAGTCGTCGTCTTGCCGTTTGTGCCCGTGACGCCGATAAGCGTCATCTCCGCGCCGGGGTCATGGAAGAAATTGCGCGACATTTCCGCAAGCGCCAGGCGGCTGTCCTCCACTATGACGTACGGTATATCCGCAGCCGGGGCCTCCTCGCATATCACGCAGGCCGCGCCTTTTCCTACGGCCTGCGGGATATATCTGTGCCCGTCTGATTCGAAGCCGCGTATGGCCACAAAGGCCGCCCCCGGCGTCACTGCGCGCGAGTCATAGGCGATGCCGGCGATTTCAAGCGCCGCCGGCGCGTGTATTTCAAGCGTTTTTACGTCCCGGAGCAAATCGGCAAGCTTCACGGGAACACCTCCAGTTTCATTTGTAGTGCGCGCCCGGGCCTCAGTAGATGCCCAGCAGCTCGCTGTCGTTGTCGTAAAGCGTCACGGTTATGACCGTACCCGGCTTCGCGCCGGAACCGGACTGTACATCCTGGCCGGAAATAAGCCGCCTGTCGTCCGCGGACACCGTATTTCCGGAGCTCAGGAACATCCCTGCCCCGGCAAGGGCCTGCCTGGCCTCGTCATAGGTCATGCCGCTCAAATCAGGCACGACGCCAGTGCTGTCAGAGGGCTCGCTCCCGGCGTATACGAGTATTTCGCTTCCCGACGCTATGACGCTGCCCTGGGCCGGAAGCTGGCCCGTCACCGTCCCGCCGGAGCCTATTACGCGGCAGCCGAAGCCGTGCTCTGAAAGCCTGCTGCGGGCTTCATCCACGGAAAGGCCGGTGATGTCCGGCACAGCTCTGTCAATACTCTGCAGCTCGCTGGAGCTGTACTCCGGCTCATAGCCCAGATACGGCAGTATGTCCGCCAGCATTTTGCCCACGACCGGCGCGGCCATCTGTCCGCCGGAGACATAGATGCCGCTCCCGCTGCCCGGGTTGTCGAGCAGCACCAGCAGCGCTATCTCCGGGTCGTCCGCCGGCGCGACGCCGATGAAGGACACAATGTACTCCTTCGTCCCGGCAATCTCCTGCGTCGTCTTTGTGGACGTGCCGGTTTTGCCGCCTATGCGGTAGCCCGCCACGGCTGCGTTGCGGCCCGTGCCCTCAGTGCTGTCGCCTACGACCTGTTCAAGGATTTCGCAGACCTTCGCGCTTGTCTCGGCGCTTATCACCTGCCGCAGAGGCTCGGCCTCATGCGTCTGGGTTTCGCCGTATCTGTCGGTAATGCTGCTCACCACGTACGGCTGCATCAGATAGCCGCCGTTTACGCAGGCAGAGACGGCCGTTATGAGCTGCAGCGGAGTTATATTGAAGGTCTGGCCAAAGCTCGCCGCGGCAAGCTGGGACAGGTTCTCCGGGTTGCAGAACACGCCCCTGCTCCACCAGATGCTGCCGCTCTCTCCGCCCAGGTCTATGCCCGTTGTGCCTGTGAGCTGCGCAGAGCTGTCGCCATGATACTCGAAAAAGCCGAAGTTTTCCGCGTATTCATAGAAGCGTTCCTCGCCTATGAGCTGCGCTATGTTCACAAAGGCCACGTTGCAGCTGTGCTGCACGGCCTGAGTCAGGTTCTGCGAACCGTGTCCACCGCTCTTCCAGCACTTGACGGGCGTGTTCCGCCCGAGCACCGACACGCTGCCCCCACAGAAGAACTGCGATTCCGGGCTCACGACGCCCTCTTCGAGCGCCATGGCAAGCGTGATTATCTTGAAGGTCGAGCCCGGCTCATAGGTGTCGGACAGGGCCTTGTTGCGCCACATGAGCTGCTGCGCCGCGGCGAGCATATCAGCGCGCTCGGCGTCGCTCTGAGCAGTCTCTTCTATCTCCCTGAGCGCGTCGTCGCTTATGCTCTGGTAATCATTGAGGTCGAAATTGCCGAATGACGCCATTGCCAGTATAGCACCGGTGTCAACCTCCATGCATATGGCCGCGGCGCCGTTTTGAATGTCATAGTCCTCTATGGCCTGCGCAAGGTGCTTTTCTACATAATACTGTATAGTGGTGTCAATAGTCAACTCCACATCGCAGCCCGGCACCGCATCGAAGTAATCCTCCCAGCTCGTATAGAGCATTTCCGTCCCCGCCGCAGTGGTAGAGCGGAGAATATAACCGTTCGTCCCGGAGAGATGCTTGTCGTATTTGGCCTCTATTCCGCCGAGGCCGGTGTTGTCCGTGCCCACAAAGCCGATTACGTGCGCGGCAAGGCTGCCGTTTGGGTAATAGCGCTTGGTATCCGGCTCAATCTTTATGCCGTTATACCCGCCCTCCTCCTTGAACTCCCGCACCTCGCGCGCAGTATCCTCTTCGACCTTGCGCGCGACGACCTCGTACCATGAGCCGGTATTCTGCGTCTTTCCGTAGACGAAGTCATAGTCCAGCCCCAGTATGCCGGCCAGCCCGCGGGCTATCGCCTCCGCGTCCTCCCCGTACATCTCTATCTCAGCGGGGCTGAGATAGACCGTATCCACCGCGGCGCTCATGGCGAGCACCCGTCCGCTGCGGTCATATATCGTGCCTCGCGGCGCGCTGACCGTAGTCTCGCGCACCTGCTGCGATATGGCCCTGGCCTCCAGCTCGTCGTGCCGGACTATCTGCAGCTGGTAGAGCCTGGCCGCGAGCACTATAAAAGCGGCTACGCCGCACACCGAGAGCAAAAACAGTGTGCGGCGAAGCATCATTCTGTTGGGCGCGCCGCCGCGCGGCCGCCTCTTAGGGGAATCGGACATGCCAGCCCTCCCGAAATGGAATTCAGCCGCGGCGGCCTTCGCCGCTCGCCGCACACGCGCTGTGCTACAATCATACTGCATTCGGCGCGCGAAAATTCCAAAATTCAGTTGGCGGGCGGATGCAAAGCAGGGTCAGTTCCCAGGCACCATGCCGAGTACGCCGGAGGCATACTCCTCGATTTCTTCAAGCGTGTACATGCTCTCATACTCAATTGTAAGCCGCGCATGCTCGTCTGAGAGCTCCGCTATGCTGCCGGCCAGGTTCTCGCATTCATGCCGCACCGCAGTCACCCGCGCCCGCATGAGCAGCAGCGCGACGCAGAGCAGCACGGCGGCTATGGCCGAAAAGCTTACGAAGGCCTCCCGCCTTCCCCTGCGCTGCGGCTTTCGGGGCGGCGCGGCGTGCGCGTAGCGTTCCGCTGCCTGCGCGCTCATACGCGTTCTGCCACGCGAAGCTTCGCGCTCCGCGAGCGGGGATTGAGCTCCAGCTCCTCGCCTCCGGCGGTCACGGGCTTGCGCGTCACGCTTTTGAGCGTCTGCACAAAGCCGCAGGTGCATACCGGCGCCTCCCGCGGACATTTGCAGCCGTCCTCACGGGCATGTATCGCGTTTTTGACTATCCTGTCCTCCAGCGAGTGGAAGCTTATTACGCAGAGCCTGCCTCCGGCATTGAGCCTGTCCGGAGCCGAATCCATCATCGCCTGCACGGCGTTGAGCTCGTCGTTCACGGCTATGCGTATGGCCTGGAAGCTTCGTTTGGCCGGGTGCTGCTTTTCCCTGAGGGCCGAGGCAGGCATGGCGCTCTTTATCACATCCACAAGCTCGAGCGTGGTCTTTATCTCCCGTTCCTCGCGCGCCTCGGCTATTTTTGCCGCTATGCGCGCAGCGTGCCGTTCCTCGCCGTAGTCACGCAGAATCCGCTCTATCTTCTCTCGCGGCCAGCGGTTTACGATGAACCACGCGTCCATATTGTCGCTCTTGTCCATGCGCATGTCGAGCGGCGCGTCGTGCATGTATGAAAAGCCGCGGTCCGCCTCATCCAGCTGCGGAGAGCTCACACCCAAATCGAACAGCATCCCGTCCACGGCACGTATGCCCTGCTCGTCGAGTATGGCGTCCAGGTCGCGGAAGTTGCCGCAGACTATGGTCAGCCTGTCCGCCCAGGGGGCGAGCCGCTCCCCGGCGCGGCGAACGGCCGCCGCATCCCTGTCAATGGATATGAGACGGCCTGTTGTCAGCCGCCTGAGTATGGCCTCGGAATGCCCGCCCATGCCCAGCGTGCCGTCCACATAGACGCCGTCGGGCCTGATATTCAGATACTTTATGCACTCTTCAAGGAGCACAGGTATATGCCCGTTCATCAGAAATTTAGCTCCTTCATAATAGACGCGATGTATTCCGGCGTGGTCTCTTCAAGATGTACGGGCTTCCAGGTGTCGCTGTCCCAGAGCTCCGCATGGTCGTCGCAGCCTACCACAGTGACGTTTTTCGAAAGCCCGGCGAACTCCCGCAGCGCAAGCGGCAGCAGCGCCCGTCCCTGGGCGTCCAGCTCGCACTTGGCCGCGCAGGCAAAAAACGGACGCATTTTCTTCCTGTCCACGTACGGCATCGAACGCACGCGGTCCACAAAGTTCTGCCAGCTCTCGGCGCTGTACGCCCAGAGGCAGCGTTCATCGGAAACGGTGAGATAGAATGTATCGCCGAGCTCATCGCGCAGCCTGGCCGGCATGAAGAGGCGCCCTTTCGAATCGAGCGTATGCTGATATTCGCCTGTCATGCCATCACCGCCTTGTAATTATTGGCAGAACAGCGCCGCCAGCTTCTACGTCGCTGGGCATATCCCACACTTTCCACCACTTTGCCCCACCGAGACGCTTCTATTATATTTAGACTGCGGAAAAAATGCAAGCGGTTTTTTCTATATTTTTTTGTCCAATTTTGCACTTGCTGCCTTTGTGCGGACGATTTTTGACCTTACAACACAAAATAAAGCGCCCGCTGCAGTCAGCGGGCGCTTTTGCGTCAAGATATGGGGTTCGCAAAATTCAATTGAAATTTATTCCTGTTCCGCGGGCTCAGCCTGCGGCTGGCGGACGGCGTGCAGCGCTTCGTTCACTCCGGCGGTGCCGCGGAAGCGGGCTCTTGAGGTGTGCAGCTCATTGAGCGCAGTCCCGGCGGATTCTTCAGCCCGGCGCAGCGCGTCGTCTATGAACTCCAGCGCGCTCTGGCGCAAAGCGCTGCTGCGCGCGGCTGCGGCGGACTCCATCTCCGCGGCCTTTGCGCGCGCCACGCGCACAATCTCCTGCTCGTCCACCATAAGCCTGGCCTTCTCCTCGGCGGCGCGGCGTATGCTCTCCGCCTCACGCTTGGCGTTGCCTATGAATTCGTCGCGCGCGGACACCAGGCGCTTGGCCTCGGCGAGCTCCTCGGGTATGCGCGACTTTATCTCCTCTATCATGCTCAGGACCTTGTCGCGCTCGACTATACACTTGTCGTTGCCCAGAGGGACGCCCCAGGCTTCGCTTACCATGGAATACAGCGTGTCGATAAGCTCCATAACTTCGTTATCCATTTACTTACCCCCCTGCGCCTTGGTTAAAACCTCGTCTATAATCTCTCGCGGCAAAAATTCCGAAAGGTCCGCTCCGTAAGAGGCCAGCTCGCGCACCACCGACGAGCTCAGGAAAGTATACTTCTGGCTCGACGTCAGGAACATGGTCTCCAGGTTCGGATTAATCGTCTTATTTATCTGCGCCATCTGGAATTCGTTTTCGAAGTCGGTGCCCGCTCTGAGACCTTTCACGATAACCGGGCTCTCAAAGCGTTTGGCGTATTCGGCGAGCAGGCCGTCATAGGTATCGACTTCGACGTTTTCGTACTGCCATACCACCCGTTTTATCATTTCCACGCGTTCATCTATCGAGAACATGGGCCTGCTCTTGTTTGCGTTATACATAACCAGCACAACCACACGGTCGAAGATATGCGCAGTACGGCGGACAATATTCAGGTGGCCCAGCGTCATCGGGTCGAAGCTGCCGGGGCAGATTGCAATACTCATATTCAGGCGTCCTTCTTATAGATTGTGAGGCAGACCTTGCCGTAACGCCTGGACAGCGTCTTGCAGTAGGGCGGCTCAAGCTCCGGCATGGGCTTTTCCAGCCGGCTTTCGCAGACAATTATACCACCAATGTTCAATATGTCAACATTTTGTATGACTTCCAGAGCTTTTTCGAGCAAATCCGTGTCATAGGGCGGGTCAAGGAACACGAGATCGAACTTTCCTGCCCGTCTGAGGAACGCCAGGCTGTCGCCCTGCTCCACCCTGGCCTTCAGGCCGCAGCGCTCAAGGTTGGCGCGCACAAGCTTCACGGCCCTGGGGCTCTCGTCGCAGAAAACGGCCTCCGCCGCCCCGCGCGAAAGGGCCTCTATGCCCAGCTGTCCGGTGCCGGCAAAGAGGTCGAGCACGCGCCGCCCCTCTATGTCGAACTGTACTATATTGAACATGGATTCCTTTACCATGTCGGTAGTTGGCCTTATGGCCATACCCTCCGGCTCAAGCAGCCTGCGGCCGCGGGCCGTCCCGGTTATAACTCTCATTTTTGCTCCTCCTGCTCCGGGTGGAAATAGTCGAACACCGCCCTGGCCGCGTTTTTTGGCACCACGGCGCAGAGCTGTTCATAATCAGCGGCCTTTATGGCTTTTATCGTACCGAAAGCGCGCAGCAGGTCTCCGCGCCGCTTTTCTCCTACGCCAGGTATGTCGTCCAGAGTAGAACGCAGCTTTGCACCGCGCAGCGAGCGCTGATATTCTATGGCGCAGCGGTGCGTCTCCTCCTGTATTGTGCCGATGAGGGCGAAGACGGCGGGATTGGCCGAAATGCCTATCTCCTTCCCCTCCGGCGTTTCAAGGGCGCGAGTGCGGTGCCGGTCGTCCTTCACCATTCCGAAGGTGGGAATGTCCAGGCCCAGCTCCCGTATCACGCTCCAGGCGGCCGAGGCGTGGGCGGCGCCGCCGTCTATGAGCAGCAGGTCCGGCAGCTGCGTGAACTTTCCATCCCCGTCCAGCGCCCGCCTGAAGCGGCGGCCCACGGCCTGGCGCATGCTTTCGTAATCATCCGGCGCGTCCAGGTCGCGTATGCGGAATTTGCGGTAATCGCGCTTCAGCGGCCTTGCGTGCACGAACACGGACATGGCCGCCACTATGCCTTCGCTGCCCAGGTTGGATATGTCGAAGGCCTCTATGCGCTCCGGCACCGAGTTCAGGCCCAGCGTCTTCTGCAGCCACTCGAGCGTTTTCAGGGATTTCTGCGCCGCCGTGGCCGCGCGCTCCGACTCCTCTCTCGCATTGGTTTCAGCAGTATCAAGCAGCCTTCGCCTGTCGCCCCTCTGCGGTATTTCGGCCCTCACGCGCCTGCCGGCTTCCTTTGAAAACAGCTCTGACAGCGCGTCCAGGTCCTCATCCGCCATACAGTCCGGCAGGAGTATAAACCTCGGCCACGCGCCGCGCGCGGCGTAATACTGCCTGAGCAGCGCGGAAACGGCCTCGCCGTCCGCCTCCAGCGGCTCGTCCATGAGCTCAAAGTCCTTATCCGCGAGGTCGCCGTTCACATAGTGCAGCACCGTAAAGCAGCTCCTCGCGCCGCGGAAAAAGCCTACGGCGTCCGTATCAGCGTACACGGCAGATATGACCCGCTGCCTGTTTTCCAGGCCCTCCACCGCGCGTATCCTGTCGCGCAGAGAAGCCGCCAGCTCGAATTTAAGCTCCTCCGCGGCCTGCTCCATCTGTGACTCCAGCTCCGAGGTCAGCTCCTTTGTGCGCCCCGACAATACCAGCTCGGCCTGAGAGATGGCCGCGCGGTAGTCCTCGGGCGTGAGCTTCCCCGAACGGCACCAGCCGGCGCAGGCGCCCATATGGTAGTTCAGGCAGGGCCGCGCCCTGTCTATGTCCCGCGGAAAGCGGCGCGAGCAGGTGGGCAGGCGCAGCGCCTTGCTTACCGTATCTATTATGTCCTTTGTCAGCGCTCTTCCGCCAAAGGGGCCAAAATATTTCGCCCCGTCCTTGGCCGTGCGGTTGACGAGCGTAAAGCGCGGATACTCGTTTTTCTGGTCCAGCCGTATAAAGGGATAGCCCTTATCGTCCTTGAGCAGGATATTGTAATGGGGCTTGTAGCGCTTTATGAGCGAATTTTCAAGCACCAGGGCCTCAAATTCGCTTTTGACGACGATGACGTCAAAGTCATCGACCTTTGCAGCCATGGCCGCGACCTTCGGCAGGTGCTCACCGCGGAAGTAGCTGGTCACGCGGTTTTTAAGCGCTTTGGCCTTGCCGACGTATATCACCTCGCCGCGGACGTCCTTCATAATATAAACGCCCGGCAGCAGCGGCAGGCGGTTTGCCTTGTCGCGCAGCTCGTCAAGCTTCATGCCTTTCTCTTCCTCTCGCGTAAATCGCCGTAAATGCACCAGACCGTAATTGTCGTTATGACCAGCACTCCGCCCACAAGCGCCCATGCGCCCGGGGCCTCTCCGTCGAAAACAAACACCCATACTGGGTTCAGAAGCGGCTCCACCGCGCTGAGCAGCGAACAGGCCAGCGGCGGGCATGAGCCGGCGGCCCTGCCGAGCAGCACATAGGGTATGCCCAGCTGGACAATGCCGAGCACCAGTATGCAGGCCACGGGCGCCGCGCCCAGAACAGGGGGCTCAGCCAGCATAAACGGTATGCTGACGCAGAAGGTAAGCGCGTGCGCCATCAGTATGGTGCTCATTCTCTCGCTCTCGCTTGCGCCCTCAAGCCCCATGTAATAGCAGGCGAAGGACATGCCGGCCACTATGGCGATGCAGTTGCCCGCGAGGTGCCCAGGCGCAAGCTGGTCGAAGAAAAAGAGCGAAATGCCCAGCATAGTAAGCACGACGGCGGCCACATCCGCGCGCGAAAAGCGCTTTTTCAGGAAAAGCGCCGAGAATACGACGATGAATATCGGCGTCGTAAACTGCAGCACGATGGCGTTTGCCGCCGTCGTAAGCTTGTTTGCGGCCACAAAGCAGGTGAGGGTGCAGCAGATGGCGGCGGCTCCGATAAAGCTGCGCCTGTTGGCGGTGAAGCCGATTTTCCTGCACCTCATATATACGAACATAACCGCCCCGGCGATAAGGCTGCGCACTCCGGCTATGGCTATGGAGCTCCACGGGATGAGCTTTATGAATATTCCCGCAATGCTCCAGAGCGCCGCGCACAGCAGCATCTCCAGAATCGCCCTGTTCCTGCTCAAGGCCAGCCCCCCTTCTGAAATTGCAAAAGCGGGAGCGTGCAGAACACGCCCCCGCTGCTACTTTGTCGCGCGGATTACTCGGAGAAGTCGGAGTCGATCAGTGCGGAGAGCGTGGCAATAGCCTCGTTCTCGTCAACGCCGTCGGCCACGATATTCACGGCGGTGCCCTTGACTATGCCAAGGGAAAGGACGCCGAGAAGACTCTTGGCATTGACGCGCCTGTCGTCCTTCTCGATCCAGATGCTGCTCTTGAATTCATTGGCCTTCTGAATAAAGAAGGTGGCGGGCCTGGCGTGCAGACCTACCTGGTTGTTTATTGTAACCTCTTTGGATATCACAAAAGACACTCCTTCCACAACCCCAAGCCTGCGGATTCAGGCTTTTAGCATAATAACTTTATCAAATCTGGCCGGAAACGTCAACGGGGTTTCCGGCGATTTGGCCTTTTACACAAGTTGCACCAAGAGTTGAGCTCGATTTTATTTCAGTTCCACCACGGTAACGCCGCTTTCTCCCTCGCCGTAACGGCCAAGGCGGTAAGACTTGACAGCCTTGTTCCGCTTCAGTGCCTGCTGCACGGCGGCGCGCAGGGCCCCCGTGCCCTTGCCGTGTATGACCGTCACAGTCTGAAGCTTTCCCATAACGGCGGAATCTATGTACCGCTCCATTACGGGTATGGCTTCCAGCGTGTCCATGCCGCGCAGGTCCAGCTCCGGCGGTATGGCTGCCGAGCGCAGAGAAGCCCCGCCGGGGGAAGCCGCGGCTTTTTTCTTCTGCTTCGGCTTCTCTACCACGCGGACCTCGTTTTGTTTCGCGGTTATGTTCATGGCTCCCGCGCGCAGCGCGAGGGTCCCGTCCCTGTTCACGGACACGACCTCGGCGTTCACTCCCATGCTGAGAAGCTCCACGGTGTCGCCCGCCGCAGCGGGGCGGTTGGGCCGTTTTACCTCCTGGGGCATGGCGGGACGTTCGGCGAAGCTCTCCTCTGCCTCGTTCAGTCTTCGTCTGAGTTCAGCCCTGGCCTCGTTCGCGGCGCGATGGTCTTCGACCGTATTTGCCTCGGAACGCATGCGGTCTATCTCCGCGAAGGCCGCCTCGGCGGTTTCTCTTGCGGAGGCTATTATCCTTTCGGCGTCGCGGCGGGCCTTCACCTCGGCTTTATCCAGCCTCAGCTCCAGCTCCACGCGCAGCTTGGCGGATTCCTTGCGGTTTTCTTCAGCGGCCCTGAGCTTCCTTTCGGCCTCGTCCCTGTCGCGCTCCAGAGCCTGACGGACCTCTTCCAGCTTTTCAATGGTGGCCTCGAAGCTCGCGCTCTCCACTCCTACGCGGCTTTTCGCATCCTCAATTATCTCCGCCGGAACTCCCAGCCTCTCCGAGATGGCGAAGGCGTTGGACTTGCCCGGAATTCCGACCAGAAGGCGGTAAGTGGGCTTGAGCGTGGCCACGTCAAATTCGCAGGAGGCGTTCATCACGCCCTTCTCCGTCGTTGCGTAGACCTTCAGCTCCGCATAATGCGTCGTCGCCGCGATGACTGCGCCGCGCCGGCGGGCATACTCAATAATGCTGATGGCCAGCGCCGCGCCCTCGGTGGGGTCCGTGCCGGCGCCGAGCTCATCAAAGAGCACAAGCGTATTTTCCCCGCATTCCTCAAGTATGCGCACGTTGTTTGTCATGTGCGAAGAAAAGGTCGACAAATTCTGCTCTATGCTCTGTTCGTCGCCTATGTCCGCATATACGCCGGAGAAAACCGGCACGGCGCTGTCCGACGCGGCGGGTATGTGCAGCCCGCAGGCGGCCATTACGCACAGGAGGCCTATGGTCTTGAGCGTGACGGTTTTGCCGCCGGTGTTGGGCCCGGTTATGACCAGCGTGTCGAAGCCGCTGCCCAGCTCCAGGCTTATGGGCACCGCCGTATCCCTGGGCAGCAGCGGATGCCTCGCCCTGTGCAGGCGTATTTCGCGCTTTGATATCTCAGGCTCCACGGCGTCGAGCGCGTAGCTCAGCCGGGCCTTTGCAAATATAACGTCCAGGCGCACAAGCAGGTCGAAGTCGAGCGAAATGCCTTCCGCGTGCTCCGCGCAGTCCGCGCTCAGCTCGGCCAGGATGCGCTCAATCTCCGCCTTTTCCCTCGCGCGCAGCTCGCGCAGCTCGTTGTTGGCCTTGACCGCGGCCATCGGCTCCACGAAAAGCGTGGCTCCCGAGCCGGAGACGTCGTGCACAAGACCGGGCACGGCGTTTTTGAACTCCGCCTTTACCGGCACGACATAGCGGTCCGAGCGCGTCGTGATTATCGGGTCCTGCAGCGCCTTGGCGTAACTCGGGGAAGATATTATCTTCTGCAGCGCCTCGCGCACCCTCGCGCTGGCCGCCCTGATAAGCCGGCGGATATTTGCAAGCTCCGCGCTCGCCGCGTCCGCTATCTCTTCCTCTCCGGCTATGGACGAAGTTATCTTGTCCTCCAGGAAACGGTTCGGCTGAAGCGACTGAAAGAGATAATCTATGCATGTTTTCGCGCTCTTTCCGTCCCCGGCCGCATAGGACCTGGCGCCGCGCGCGGCCGCGAGCACACCGGCTATGTCCATGAGCTCGCGCGTATTCAAAACGCCGCCCATGTCCGCCCTCTGGAGGCTGGCCCTGACGTCCTTTATACCCGATAGCGGCGGGCTGCCCCGCGTCACCATCATTCCGCGCGCCGCGCTTGTCTCCGCAAGGCGGCGCCTGACCTCGCCCTCGTCGGGACTTGGCGCCAGGGCGGCCGCCCTGGCCTTTCCGGCCTCGCTCACCGCCTCGCGCTCGAGCATGGCCAGCACGGCGGGCAGCTCCAGGGTCGCGGCGCTTCTCTCGTATTGCGTCATTTTATGCTGTTCCTCAATTTCCTGTAGTAGTCAAGGCTGCCGAAAGCGCGGTCAAGCTGATAAAGGGCATAGGCCTCGCAGGCCTCGCCCAGCTGCTTGAGCTCGTGCTCGGGCAGCCGGAATGCAAACACCCTTCTGGCGTCGGCAGACACGATATACCGCATGGCGTCGATAACGGACCTGGTCAGCGGCAGGCCGCCCACGGCGCGGCAGTTCGGGCAGAAAAGCTCGCCGTGTTCCGGGAACAGCCTCGCCTCCTCCATATCCTCGCGTCCGCAGCCGGCGCAATTGTCCAGCTCCGGTCTGTATCCGGCAAGGCACATGAGCCGCAGCTCAAACGCCGCCTTCACCTGCTCGGGCGGGCAGACATGGTTTGAAAGGGCGTAGAGCGCGTTTAAGCCGAGCTGAAGTATCTCCGGCTCCGGAACATCCTCGTCGGAGACGGATTCAAGCAGCTCGGCAATATAACTTCCCAGCGCCAGCAGCTCCAGATTCCCCCTCAGGCCGCGGAACTGCTCCACGGTTACGGCCTCGTTTACCGTATATTTGCCCTTGTTGCCAAAGAACGTAAGCTCGGAGAAGGTCAGAAGCTGCGTCGCGGCGGCCAGCTTGCTGCGGGTGCGTACGACTCCGCGCGCCTTTGCGCTCAGCTTTCCGTCAGTCTCCGTGAGTATGGTGAGTATCTTATCAGTTTCCTTGTATCTGGATTCGCGTAAAATCAGGCCCCGCGTCGTGAGAAACATATGTAACTACCTCCCGGGATCCCGGCGGCCTCAACCGGCCGCCGGGTCGTCTTCATCATCGCCGGCCTCCTTCGCGCGCCTGCTCCACAGCCAGCAGACGGGATTGCCGGTCTCGCGGAAAAGCTCCCAAAGCTCATCGCCGGACATGTAAATCACCCCGGTACTATTTTGCGCCTTTGCGCACGGGCTATCTATGGGAATATTTTTTCCGCGCTTTGATTATATACCATGCATACCAAACTGGCAAGCGTTTTGTGAATTATATAACGATATTCGAAGTCCCGGCGGCTTCCTCACTGCTCGGTGAAGCCGAAGTTGCGAAGCAGCGCCTGAGAATCGCGCCAGTTCTCCTTGACCTTTACCCAGGTCTGCAGATAGACCTTCGTATCCAGGAGCATTTCCATATCCTTGCGCGCCATCTCGCCTATTTTCCTGAGCATTGCGCCCTGTTTTCCGATAATTATGCCCTTATGGCTCGACTTTTCGCAATATATCGTCGCATCCAGCTCCACGACTCCGTCCTCGCGCTCTTCAAAGCGCGTGACAACGACGGCCGTGCCGTGCGGCACTTCCCTTTCCAGGCACCAGAGCAGCTTTTCGCGGATTATCTCGGCGCAGAGCTGTTTTTCGGGCTGGTCGGTAAAGACGTCGTCCGGAAAGAGGTGCGGGCCCTCCTCCGCGAACTTCTCCAGCTCGTCCATGAGCGCATCCAGGCCCTCGCCGCGCCTGGCGCTCACCGGCACGATGGCGGCGAAGTCGTGTGCCGCGGCATAGGCGGCAATCACGGAGAGCAGCTCGGGCTTCTCCACCGTGTCTATCTTGTTGACGGCCAGCACGGCGGGGACGCCGGAGTTCCTTATCTGGCGTATCAGCTCTTCCTCCTGCCTGCCTACCGAGGGTATGGGCTCAACGACAAGCACGACGGCGTCCACGTCGGCGACGCTCTCGCGCACGACCTTATCCATGTACTCGCCGAGACGTGTGCGCGCGCGGTGGAAGCCGGGCGTGTCCATGAATACGAACTGCGTCTCGCCGTGCGCGGTCACGCCGGTTATGCGGCCGCGAGTTGTCTGCGGCTTGTTGGAGACAATGGCGACCTTCTCGCCCACGAGGGCGTTGGTGAGCGTGCTCTTGCCGACGTTCGGCCGGCCCGCTATGGTTATCATCGCATTTCTAGTCATATTATTCCTCCGAAGCGGCGGTCACCGCCGCCTTTTTCCTTTGCATTGCACCGCTGGCGAGGTAGATTATTGTACCCGTCCAGACGCATATAAATGTAACCAGCATGTCCGGAGAGAGCTCCTCCCCGTAAATGAGGCCCAGCAGCAGCTGCAGCGTGGGGTTAATGTACATCAGCACTCCCGAGAGGCCCATGCTGGTCGAACGGATGCCGGCGGAGTACAGAAACACCGGCAGAAAGGTCACCGCGCCCGCCGCGGGCAGCAGCAGAAGGCGCCAGCCCGCGAGCTGCCCGCTCGCAATGGGCCCGCCGTTTAGCTCGCAGTATATTATGAAGGCTATGGCGAAGGGCAGCACCGTCAGCGTCTCCATAAAGGTGGAAATCTCGCCGGGAATGTTCGCGACTTTCTTTACCGCCCCATATAACGCAAACGAAAGCCCGCACAAAAGCGCCAGCCAGGGGAACTCTCCCGCCATCACCATCGGCGCGGCGACACCCGCCGCGGCTATCAGTACAGATGCCCACTGCGCCGCGCTGAGCTTCTCCTTGAAGCAGACGAAGCCCACCAGAATCGCCAGCAGCGGATTTATATAGTACGCGAGGCTGACATCCAGGACGCGCTCAGATGAGACGCAGTAGATAAGCACGCCCCAGTTGAAGCTTATCAGCAGCCCGCAGCAGAACATCAGCCCGACAAGGCGCCTGTCTTTCAGAGCGGCGCGCGCCCTTCCCGCTGCCCTGAGCGCCGGCAGCAGCGCCGCGCTGACCGCAAGCGAGAAAACCACGCGGCAGGCAAGTATGTAAAACGAGTCCACGTCCGCAAGCAGCTTCCAGAATATCGGCAGCAACCCCCAGAGAACGTAGCTTGAAAACACGAGCAAAGTGCCTTTTTTCATACTATTCCCGCGTATTTTTATCCAGTTGAGACATGATAAGCTTTTCCCGCGAGCGCATCTGTCTCTTCATTTCCCCCTCGTCCACGTGGTCGTAACCCAAAAGGTGCAGCATGCTGTGGACGGTGAGATACATGAGTTCATGCTCAAAGCCGTGGCCGAACTCCTCGCCCTGCCGCGCGCAGCGCTCCAGCGAGAAGACCATATCGCCCAGCAGGACGCTTCCGCTGTCCGGGTCGCGCTCGCAGGCCTCCGCATTGAAGAGGCCCGGTGCGAGCTCGTTCATGGGAAAGCTCAGCACGTCCGTAGCAGAATCAATGCCTCGGTATTCACGATTGATTTCGCGTATGCCCTCGTCGCCGGTGAGCAGCGCGCTGACTGCGCAGGCGCAGCTTATGCCCTCGGCCCTCAGCGCCGCCCGGGCGGCTCGCAGTATGAGCCGTCTGGACTCAGGGCGGCCCAGGCCAGGTTTCTCTCTGGAAAGGCTCAGTGTCAACATCAGAAACTCACCCCATAGACCTCGGAAAGCTTGTCCGAGAGATAGTCTGCGTAGTATTTCATGTCCAGCGTCCCGCCCATTGCGCGCTCCATGAGCTCCATGGGCGGATACAGCGCCCCAAAGCGCCATACATGCTCGCGCAGCCAGGAATTTATTTCGTCCGGCCTGCCCTCGCGCAGAGCGGAATCGACGTCGATTTGCCGGCGTATAACGTCCATCAGCTGCGCGGAGGCCGCCGTGCCTATGGCATATGCCGGGAAGTAGCCTATCTGTCCGGAGGCCCAGTGCGAGTCCTGAAGTATGCCCTCCGCGTCGTTCGCCGGCCGGCATCCCAGATATTTTTCGCTCAGCTCGTTCCAGGCGTCCGGCGCGTCATGTATGGTGAGCTCGCCGTCCAGCAGGGCGCGTTCCAGCTCGAACCGGAGTATTATGTGCATACCGTAGCTGACCTCGTCAGCATCTGAGCGCAGAGGCGTCCGGCGCACCGCGTTTACCGCCCGGTAGAAATCCCGCGGCGTGCTTTCCGCAAGCTCCGGAATGTTGCGTACCAGCGTGGGCCACATGAACTCCGTCCACGGCAGCGAACGGCCAATCATATTCTCATAGAATCGCGACTGGCTCTCATGCACGCCCATACTGACTCCCGTGCCCAGCCGCGTATACTGCAGGGACTCCGCGGTATTCAGCTCATACAGCGCGTGGCCGCACTCGTGTATCACCCCGTACAGGCTTGTGGTAAAGCTCTCCGGTATATAGCGGGTGCATATGCGCACATCGTAGCGCGAAAAGGCGACGGTGAACGGGTGATCCGAAAAGGCCAGGCGGCAACGGTTTGAGTCCACGCCCAGCGCGTCCATGTTTGCGTGAGCTATGCGCTGCTGATAAAGCGGCGGCACGCGCACATTCAGCATGGAGCAGTCCGGAGCCTCCAGTTCCAGCGCTTTCGCCAGCAGGGGCGCCGTAAGCTCCCTGAGGCTTGAAAAGTAACGCGCGCAGCGCTCTTCAGTCAGGCCCTCCTCGTTGAAATCCAGCCAGAAATCATAGGCGGGCCTGTCCGGCAGCGTCAGGCTGGCTATCCGTCTCGCAGCGGCGAAAAGCCGCCCGAGCCAGGGCTCCAGCATTGAAAAGTCGCTGCGCTCCTGGGCTATGGCCCAGGCTGATTCCGCTTCGTTTGAAAGCTTGCGGAAAGAGAGGTATTCCTCCAGATTGACGTGCCGCAGTATCTCGCCCGAGCGGTTGAGCAGCTGCACGCTGCGCCGCTCCGGCGGCGTGAGCTGATCCAGGTGCTCGGTCAGGAAATCCAGCAGGCGTATGCCCTCTGCGGAGGATATGAGCTTCAGCGACGCCTCTCCCAGTACGCCCAGGGTGTGCGAACGGGCCAGCCGGTTTCCCGGCGGAGCCAGCGTGACGGCGTCAAACTCCAGCGCGCCCGACGCGTGCCTCAGCGCGAATTCGGTTTTCTGCAGTTCCTCGAGCTGCCTTCTGGCGCCCACGAGGGTCATTCTTGTGGCGTATGTGTTCATTCAGCTCTTTTTGTGAAATGTTTTCGGCCCGGGCTTCAGCTTTTTCATGTCCTCAGCGCGGCGCTTTTCGTCCTTCTCATAGGCCTCGATTATCTTCTGCACCAGCTCGTGGCGCACGACGTCCGCGCCCGTGAGGCGGCATATGGCGATATCGTCTATGCCCTGCAGGACGCGCATGGCCTCCTTGAGGCCGCTCACCTTGTCGCGCGGCAGGTCTATCTGCGTCACGTCGCCGGTTATGACGACGCGCGAGCCGAAGCCTATGCGCGTGAGGAACATCTTCATCTGCTCGCGCGAGGTGTTCTGGGCCTCGTCGAGGATTATGAAGCTGTCGTCCAGCGTGCGGCCGCGCTTATAGGCGAGGGGCGCGACCTCGATATTCCCGCGTTCGAGATACTTGTTGTAGGTCTCCGGGCCGAGCATCTCGAAAAGCGCGTCGTAGAGCGGGCGCAGGTAGGGGTCAACCTTGCTCTGCAGGTCGCCGGGCAGGAAGCCGAGGCGCTCGCCCGCCTCGACGGCGGGGCGGGTGAGGATTATCCGGTTCACCTTCTCGCTGCGGAACGCGGCGACGGCCTCGGCCACGGCGAGGTAGGTCTTGCCCGTGCCGGCGGGACCTATGCCGAGGGTGACGGTGTTTTTGTTCATCGCATCGACATATGCCTTCTGGCCGAGGGTCTTGGCCTTTATGGGCTTGCCCTTTGCCGTGATGCATACTACGTCGCCGCCCAGCTCGCTTATCTTGGCCTCGCGTCCTTCGCCGACGAGCTTCAAAATATAGCGGACATTCTGCGCGTCTATTACCTCTCCGCGGCTCGCGAGCTGCAAAAGCCCGTTTATGGCCTTTTCTGCGGTCATGACGCCCTCGGCCTCTCCGGAAATGCGCAGCTGGTCATCCCTGTCCGTCACGGAGACTCCGAGCTCGCTCTCTATTATTCTTAGATTCTGGTCAAAAGAGCCGAAGACGCTTATGACGTTTTCCATCCTGTCTATCGGCAAGGTTCTCTCTATCATCTTTATCCTTCCTTATATCTGCCCGTATGCTGTCTCTTATTCCGCCGGCACAAAAACGGCGATGTCCTCGCGGCACTCGGCGCGCATCGTCACCACAAGCCGGCCGTTGTGTTCGGCCGCCGTAAACGTGGCGTTTATGCACTCGCCTTTGCCGTCCAGGGCTCTCTCGAGCTCCGACCTGAGCTCTCCGGCAAGCCGCTCCTGAAGCGCGGCGGAATCCTCTGCCGCCTTTGAGGGCTCATACTCAATTATGCGCTCGCGCACCAGCGTAACCGGCAGCGTGAACACGCCCTCCCAGGCCAGAGGATATTCCGTAGTGATTTTACCACAACCCTCCGGCGTTTGGCTACTGCCTCTATAAAAATTAACGCGTTTTTCGCCTATCTCAAGCGCCCAGCGCGTATGCGAGCCGGATTCGGTCAGCTTCGTGTATTCCAGCGGCGCGCTGGCCGTCAGCTCCCGCCAGGTATGGGCGGTTATTTCGGCAGAGGCCCTGACGTAGCGCGTATCCCCTGTCTCGCTTGGCATCTCCCCGCTCACGAGCGTCTCTCCCTCGGCCACGGCGTCCCCGACGCTCACCAGAGGCGCGCCCTGATACACCTCCATGCGCTCTATTATGCCCGTTGCGCGCGCGGCAACGCTTCCGGCTGCGCCGCTGACCACTTCCGGCTTCGCTATCCTCTCCCTCACGCGCACCTCGGCGCGCGAGCCGGACACGCTCACGCCTATCCAGCTCAATTCCGGCACAGCCAGAATCACCTCGTTTTTTATGGCGTCCGCTTCCCATCCCGGCCAGAACGCGCCGCTCTTCACCCCGCTTTCGGCCAGCGCCAGCAGGATTTCCGACTCAGGCACGCTCTCGTTTCCCTCAACGTCCACATCCCATACATACAACGAGCTCAGCGCAAGCGCGGAAAAGCACAGCACCGCCGCGCTCAGAAGAGCTATGCGCCGGCGCAGCTTCCTCCGCACAGCCGGGGCGCCAAGCTCCTTCAGCACGCTTATCTCACACTGGCTGCGTCCCGCGGCCGCCTTCGCCCGCGCCAGATCCCGCGCCGCCAGCCCGGCCTTCAGCGTGAATTCATCCTCGCTGAAGGCGTCCCACCAGGCTATTCCCGCCTCAGTGAACGCATTCAGGCAGCTTTCCGGGGCCGCTCCCGTTATCCTGACGCGTACGCTGCCATGCAGCAGTTCTGAAAATCTTGCCATCACACAAACCCCACAGACAGTATTCTCCCCGTCACAAGCAGGGCCGCCCTGTCCATAGCGCAGAGCTCCAGCGCCGCGCCCTCTATGCGCAGCGTTCCGGCGGCGCCCGTTTTCACCTCTACGCGCTCGCGCGAATATGCGGCAAGCCCCCTGTGGTTTTCTACAAGCGCGCTGCGGCTGCCCGAAAGCGTTACCCTGACCTGCCCCATCGTGCCCGCCGGCAGCTCACGGCGGTCGGCTATTTCAGCGCTGAGAGCATCAAGCTTTCGCATGTCCGCCATATTCACACCCCCGGGCATTTTATGCCGCGGCGGGAAATATAATGCCCGTGGCGGCTGCAGCGCCGCAGAACCGTTCGCTGTGAGGTGAGGGCATTGTCAAGATTCATATCCGGCTGCGCGCTCAGTCTGGCGGCGCTGGCCGCGCTTTTTCTGTGGTCCCCGGAGGCCATGGAGGGCGTACGGACCGGGCTCGGCATATGCGCCCAGGTCATAATCCCCTCTCTCTTTCCGTTTTTTGTGCTCGGCGCCGCAATTATGGAGCTGGGTCTGCCGCAGAGGCTGTCCAAGCTGCTCTCGCCTGTTATGTCCCGGCTTTTCGCCGTCTCGGGCGCTGGCGCCTGCGCGCTTTTGCTGGGCGTCATGGGCGGTTATCCTCTCGGCGCCTCCTGCGCCGCCGCGCTCGCCGGCCGCGGCGCGATTTCCAGAGATGAGGCCGAGCGCCTGCTCGGCTTTTGCAACACCTCCGGCCCCGCCTTCCTTATAGGCGCCGCCGGCGTCGGGACCTTCGGCTCGGTCAGGGCCGGGCTCGTGCTCTATACCTGCCATGTCCTCGCGGCCCTGACCGCCGGACTGCTCACGCGGCGCGCAGGCTCCGCGATATCCGCCGCGGAGGCGTTTTCGGTTGACATAACTCATGGCGTTTTCTCGCGGGCCGTAACCGCCTCAGTGAAAAACATACTCAACGTCTGCGGCTTTGTGGTCATATTCACGGCGCTCACCGCCGCTCTGGACGCCTCGGGCTTTCTCCCCCGCGCCGCGGGGGAAGTCGCCGCGCGCACCGGCCTGGAGCTGTCCGCGGCGCGGGCCGTGCTTACCGGCTTCTTTGAAATCGGCGGCGGCATAAACGCGCTGCGCGCCTGCTCGGCCTCGCGCATAAACTTCGCGCTCTGCGCGCTTATAATCGGCTGGGGCGGGCTCTCCGTACACATGCAGACCGCCGCGTCGGTCTCCGGCGCTAAATTGAAAACCGCCCGGCATTTCCTCGGGCGGTTGTTCAGCGCGGGCTTTTCCGCGCTGTATGCGTTTGCGGCCTGGGGCGTCGCCTTTTAGGCTCCGCCGAGCTTAAATACTATGCCCACCACGGCGCTGGCGGCGATATATATTACCGGATGCAGCTTTTTTGTGGGCTTTATCAGGTTCGTCATCACCCATATAATCACGGCGAGCACAATGGGGCCCAGGCAGAAGAAGTCCGCCAGGTTGCCGGTCTGCCTGTACAGCGACGGGCTGAACAGCGATTCGCCCAGCACGCCGATACCTGCGGCGGCTATCAGGGCGGTTGAGGCCGGACGCAGGCCGTAAAACGCGGCGTTTACGTACCTGTTATTTCTGAAATGCTGGAGGAACTTGGCCAGAACTATGACGAGAATAACGCCTGGCAGGATGGTACCGAGCGTCGCGAGCAGCGCGCCGGGCAGTCCGCCGACGCTGTAGCCGACGTAGGTGGCCATGTTTATGCCGATAGGTCCCGGCGTGCTCTCGCTTACGGCCAGCATATCCAGCACGTCCGCGCTTGTGTACCACGCGGTCTTATCCCCCAGGTCATAGAGGAAAGGCAGAGCCGCCATACCGCCTCCCACGCAGAAGACGCCTATCTTCAAAAACTCCCAGAAGAGCTGAAGCAGCAGAAGTGCGTAAGTCATTGCGCCTCGCCTCCGTTCCCCTTTTTGAGTCTGCCGGATATGAGCGTAATCGCTATGCCCGCTATGGCCGCGGCCACAACAAGCAATATGGGCGAGACTTCAAGCACGCTGAGGACAAACACGGGCAGGAATATAATCACAAGGGCTTTCCAGTCCACGATTGCGCTCTTCCAGAGCTTGACCACCGCGTTTATTATAAGCACAACGACGCAGGCCCTTATGCCGGCAAACGCGTTCTGGACCACCGGATACTCGGCAAAGCGGGCCAGAAACATTGCGATTACCGTAATAATCACAAGGCTGGGCACGGTGGAGGCGAAGCCCGCTACAAACCCGCCTATCGTGCCCTTCCTGTGCTGGCCGATAAAGGTGGAGGTGTTCACCATTATAATTCCGGGCAGGCACTGGGCCATGGCATAGTAGTCCATGACCTCCTCCTCAGTGGCCCACTTGTAGTTCTCGACAATGTCGCGCTGCAGTATCGGCAGCATGGCGTAGCCGCCGCCGAAGGTCAGGGCGCCGACCTTGATAAAAGCCCAAAAAAGCTGTAGGTATTCTTTCATAGGGTGATGCGTTCCTTTGCGCGGATTGAGAGCCGGGGCAGTAATACTGCCCCGGCCCGTTTGCGGTTGGGTCGGTATTTTCAGGCCAAGTTCGGAATGGTTTCGGCGTAGGCCCTGTATCTGGCTATGCGCTCGTCGCAGTCGGCGTGGCTTTCGCCCTGCGCGAGGATGTACACCTTTATCTTCGGCTCGGTGCCGCTCGGGCGGACAATGAAGGCCGTGCCGTCGGCGAGCTCGAAGTAGAGCACATTGCTGCCGGAAATAGGCGTCTTGCCCACTACGCCCAGCTCCGCCACGGAAACCGTGCCGCTCCGGTAGTCGCGCATTCCGAGGACGGCCTCTCCGCCGATTTCGCGCGGCGGCTCCGCCCTGAGCTTCGCCATGATTGCGCGCATCTTCTCAAGCCCGTCAAGACCGGGCATTACGAGGTTGAGGGTCAGCTCCGCATAATAGCCGTACTTCTCATAGAGGGCTTCCAGCGCGTCGGCGAGGGTCATGCCCTTTTTGAAATAGCTGGCGGCCATTTCGGCAATCAGCATGCTCGCCGTAACCGCATCCTTGTCGCGAACGTAGTCGCCGGCCATGTAGCCGTAGCTCTCCTCATAGGCGAGGAGGTAGTTGTAGGAATGGTCGCGCTTGTACTCAGCGAGCTTCTCGGCCATGAACTTGAAGCCGGTGAATGTCTCGTCCGCGTGCACGCCGTTGCGTTCGGCAATTTCCCTGCCCATGTTCGTGGTGACAATGGTCTTCAGGAATGCCGGATTTTCGGGCATGGTGCCGGTCTCGCGGCGGGCGTTGATGATGTAGTCCAGAAGCAGGACGCCCATCTGGTTGCCGGTAATGGTTCTGTATTCCCCGTCCTTGCCGCGCACCATGGTGCCGACGCGGTCGCTGTCCGGGTCCGTGCCGATAATGAGGTCGCTTCCAACCTCTTTCGCAAGGTCTACGGCCAGATAGAAGCCCTCGGGGTTCTCCGGGTTCGGGCTCTTGACGGTCGGGAAATTGCCGTCTATGACCATCTGTTTCGGCTCCGGATAGAGGTGCTTGACGCCCAGACGGCGCAGGGCCTCAGGTACGAGCTTATAGCCCGCGCCGTGGAACGGGGTGTACACAATCTTGAAGTCGTCGGCCACCTCGCGCACAACGTCGGAGTTGACGCTCATCTTCATGACCTCGGCGAGGAAGGCCTCGTCGGTCTCCGCGCCTATGACGCTTATCATGCCCTTTTCAACGGCCTCGTCGAAGCTCATTAGCTTTACGTCCTTGAAAAGGTCGAGCTTTCCCATCTGCTCGGCCACCGCCGCCGCGTGCTGCGGCGGAAGCTGGGCCCCGTCGGACCAGTATACCTTGTAGCCGTTGTACTCGCGGGGATTGTGGCTAGCCGTGATGTTGATGCCGGCCTGCGCCCCGTAGTGCAGCACGGCGAAGCTCAGCTCCGGCGTAGGCCGCAGCGCGTCGAAGATGCGCACCTTGACGCCGTTTGCCGCCATGACCCCCGCAGCCTCATGCGCGAAGCGCTCGCTGTTCAGACGGCAGTCGTAGCAAATTACAACGCCCTTTTCGCAGGCCTCGGCGCCCTCGGCTCTGACGACCTCCGCGAAAGCCTGCGTGGCCCAGCGTATGACGTGGATGTTCATACGGTTCAGGCCGGTGGCCATGATTCCGCGCAGCCCGGCTGTGCCGAATTCAAGCGGGGCATAGAAGCGGCTTTCGACCTCCTTGTCGTCGTCCGCTATGGCGGAAAGCTCCTTCCACTCCTCCTCGTCAAGGGCGGGGCTGTCCAGCCAGTACTGATACTCTTCTCTATAGCTCCTCATCCTGGGACTCTCCTTCAAGTATATTCTTTGCCTCCTCAAGCATGGTCTCCGGAACGTAAATATCCACGCCCTCCGCGCTCATGCCGAGTATGAGATTGCCAAAGCCGCCGTAATGCGGGTAACGCCTGTAATAGGGTATGCCGCAGGAATCGAGCACGCCGGTCAGTATGGCATCGCCCATGTCGAGCTGCGTGCATCTGGTGAGCCGGGCCCCCGGCACAGGCTCGCCGCTTTCATCTTTCGGCCACTTCTCAAGCAGCTCTCCGGGCAGATCCCTGCCCCATTCAAGCTTGGGTTCGCTCATAAACCTGTCCTTTCTGCCGGTCACTTGTGGTAGAGCTTGCCGGCGTTGATTGTATAGGCCCTGTACACCTGTTCCGCCAGCATCACCCTGGCCAGATGGTGCGGAAATGTCATCCTTGACATTGAAAGCCGCCAGTCCGCGCGTTTTTTCAGCCCCTCATCCAGACCGTATGAGCCGCCCACGAGGAAGCACAGCCTGGAAACGCCGCGTCCGTCGAGTTCCCCGAGCTTCCGCGCGAGCTGCTCGCTCGTGCGCTGTTCCCCCTCTACGCACAGCGCGCAGACATACGCGCCCTTCGGGATTGCCTTTTCGAACTCCCGGGCCTCTCTGGCCAGAGCCGCGGCAATTTCCCGCTCCGAGGGGCGTTCTGGCAGCTTCTGCTCGGCTATTTCGCGCACTTCGCACTTCGTATATCCGCCGAGACGCTTTATGTATTCGGCAAACGCGGCTTCAAAGTGCGGCTCTCTCATCTTTCCCGCAAACAAGAAGCTCAGGCCGGGCATTTTTCAAGCAGTTCCACGCTCAGCGCGCCGAGAGGCGCGGCGGCAAGCAGATTCACATGGCATCCCGCCCGGCTGAGCGCGTCGCCCACGACGTTGAGTGCCCTTCCCGGCGTATTATTCTCGCGGCTAATGTGGCCGAGGATAATCGTATCGGCTCCGCGCTCCGCGAGAAAGACGGCAAGCGCCGCGCCGTCCTCGTTCGAGAGGTGCCCGCGCTCTGAGAGGATGCGGCGCTTGAGCACGGCGGGATATGGCCCGTCGAGCAGCATTCCGACGTCGTGGTTTGCCTCGATGAGCGCCGCGTCCACCCCGGCGAGCGAGCCGCGCACCGTGTCCGTGACTGCGCCGAGGTCGGTGCAGAAGCCCAGCGAGCCCTCGTCCGAATCTATGCGGCAGCCGGCCGAGGCGGGAGTATCGTGCATCGTCTCAAACGGAGTGAGCACGGCCGCGGCTATGCTCACGCTCTGCCCCGGCTGTACCGGGCGCAGCAGCTCCTCCGTCTCCGGAAGCATGCCCCGAAGCCTGTTTGCCACGCTTCTCAGCGCGTATACCGGCAGGGAATGGTGCCTGCACAGCATGGCGAGGCCGCTTATATGGTCCCTGTGCTCGTGCGTTATAAATACGCCGTCGAGCATATCGGGCGTCATGCTCAGAGGGGCGAGGAAGCCCCTGAGCCGCCGGAGGGATATGCCGTCGTCTATCAGCAGGCGCGCCCCGCCCGCCTCGGCGAGCGCGCAGTTGCCCGTCGAGCCGCTTGCGAATACGGTTATACGCATCAGCAGACCATCTGGGGCTTTGCAGCCTTTTCCGGCTCGTCCGGCGCATCGACAAGGCTTATGTCCGCGCCGAGGCTGCGGAGCTTGCCGACGAAATTCTCATAGCCGCGCTCTATATAGTGGATATCCTCCACCTCGGTTGTGCCCTCGGCGGTCAGACCGGCGATTACCATCGCCGCGCCCGCGCGCAGGTCGCAGGCCGCCACCGGCGCGCCGGTGAGCCTGTCCACGCCGTCTATGGCCGCGGTTCGCCCGTCCACGTCCACCTGTGCGCCCATCTTGCGCAGCTCTGTCATATACTTGAAGCGGTTGTCGTAAATCCCCTCCGTTATGACGCTGCGGCCGTTGGCCAGGCACAGCGCGGCCGCAAACTGCGGCTGCATATCCGTGGGGAAGCCGGGATACGGCATGGTCTTGATATTGACCCTGCGCAGAGAGCCGCTGCTGCGCACGACGACGCTGTCCTCGTCCGCAATGACGGCCACGCCCATCTCGCGCAGCTTGGCGCTTATGCTCTCAAGGTGGCGGGGGATTACGTTCTTAATACGCACCTCTCCGCCGGCAGCGGCGCAGGCGACCATATAGGTGCCCGCCTCAATCTGGTCGGGGATAATGGTGTACGTGCCGCCGTGGAGGGTGTCCGTGCCGTTTATCTTGACGCTGTCCGTGCCGGCGCCGCGCACGTCGGCGCCCATGGAGTTCAGGAAGTTGGCGAGGTCAACTATGTGCGGCTCCTTGGCGGCGTTTTCGATAATGGTGCGTCCCCTGGCCATGCTGGCCGCGAGAATGATGTTCATCGTTGCGCCGACGCTCACCTTGTCCAGATATATCTTCGTACCGTGCAGCTTGCCGTCCGTCGCCTTTGCGTAGACGAAGCCGCCCGCCACCTCCACGTCCGCGCCCAGAGCCGTCATACCCTTTATGTGCTGGTCTATCGGCCTGACGCCGAAGTTGCAGCCTCCGGGCATCGTGGTCTTGGCGGCGCCGAAGCGGCCGAGCATCGCGCCTATGAGGTAATAGCTGGCGCGTATCTTGCGCATGAGGTCGTAGGGCGCGTCGGTATAGCGCACGTCGGTACAGTCGATTTCTATCGCGTTGCGGTTTATCATACGTATTTTCGCGCCGAGATGCTCAAGTATCGTCATGAGCATATCCGCGTCGCTTATCTGGGGAATGTTTTCAAGGCGGCAGACACCATTGACCATGAGCGCGGCCGGGATTATGGCAACCGCGGCATTTTTCGCGCCCGAAACTTCAATCTCACCGTACAGAGGCTTTCCGCCATGAATTACGTATTTTTCCAATAAAGAGCACCTTCCATTCTCTGGACACTGCGCCGGAAGCCCGACGCCGGTAGTTTGCCCACAAGGCTCGTGTACTAACAATCTATTTTAGCACATTATTCCCGATAGTTCAAGTCATCCGGCAAGTGTTTCCTCCAGTCCGGTGACCGCGTTGATGTAAAACTCTCCCGTATCCGTCGCGATGCGCCATACGGGGACGAGCTCCCCTTCGCCGGAGACGCTGGCGTTCATGGTATAGCACAGCTCCATTTCATCCAGGCTGGAGCAGACCTGGCCGCGCTCAAGCAGTATGGTCAGGAAGCGCATCAGCGCCGTAGGCACGTCTATTGCCGAGCTGCCGCTCCCCGCGCCGACGGTATCCAGCACGCGGGTTCCGGACATGCCCATTAGCTCGCCGGAGGCGAAGGTGAAGCTGAGCGTACAGTTAGCCACGCGCACGCCCTCGTATGAGCAGCACAGCTCCAGCGTCCCTTCGAGCGTGTCCGGGTCTATGTCCATGCGCAGCGGCTCGCTCATCGTCTCGAGGCCGAGCATCTCCGCAAACTCGCGCGCCGAGCGGAGCGGGTCGCCGTTTGAGTCGTACTCCCCGCTGCGTATAATCATGTCCACGCCGCCGGTACCGCGAAGGCTGGCCTCTCCCCTATCTCCGAAATAGACGAGGATATTTCCGCCCTGGTCAACTATGTCGCCTTCGCCCAGCACGGCGGAAACGTTCCTGCCCTCAGCCTGAATGTCGCGCGAGGCGGAGAGCGTATCCAGCCGGCGCTCGGAGAGGTCCACGCCCGGAGCGACCGTTATGCCGTTTTCGGCCAGCAGCTCCACGACCCCGTCCACCGTCCCGCTGGAGCGCGACTTTTCCCGTACGGAATCGGACACAAACACGCTCAAAAGCACAGCGTTTACTATGAGCAGCACGATGATTATGAAGTTTTTGACTTTTACAGAATCCATATCCCTATACTATAAGCCAGCTCGCGTAAATCCTGGTATATGAATCCAGGTAGGAAAGACGCGGCTCGCCGCCGCCCTCCGCCTGGACCAGGGCCGCCTCCAGCCGCGCGGGCAGGGGCCGTTCCATGTCTCCGGTATAGCTGTAGCTGAGCATCAAAACATACGCCTCGGAAATCGAGTCGCCCACAAGCCTGAACTCCGCCGCGCACTCGCGCCCCTGCAGGCTGACGGTCAGGCCGTCTATCGCATAGTCATAGCGCAGGGTATACTCCTGAGAGGCGCGGTCGAAGAAAATGTAGGAGAGGCGGAGGCTGGCCGCGCTGCTTGAAAGCCCGGCCGTGTTTTCAAGCAGCCTGCGCGTAAGCTCGACGGCGTCCGCCGGGGAAAGGCTTTCGCCCGGCTGCTGTATATCCCGCCTGGTATAGCGTATCAGGCCGTCCGTACCCAGGCGCAGAGTAGCGCCGCCTTCCAGGTAGACGTCCGTGCCGTCGCTCTCGGGATAGTGCTGCGAGAGGTTGGGATTCATGCCGAAGGCCGTCATAATCCGCTCCGCGTCGTTCTGGTTGAGCGCGTTTTCACCCGTAACGCTGCGCACGGGCAGCTCGCCGTCCGTCAGGACCATGTACTGGTCCACATCGGCCAGCTCCCCGTCCGTCTCGAAGACATATTTCGCCCCGCTGCCCTGGACCGAGCTCACGCGGCCCATCAGCTCCGTATAGCTCAGCTCTGTCGTGCAGCGCCAGAAGGTGCCGTACTTTTCACGGATATAATAGAGGAACACCTCGTCGCCCTGTATGGACAGGCACAGCCGCCTGGCGCTGTGCGACGCGGCGGATGAACGCATTTCCGCGCTCTGCCAGATGGCTATTGTCGAGAGCTGGCAGTCGGTATAATAGTCGAAGTAAATCCCGGGGCCGGAGAGCGCTCTGCGCCATGCGTTCTCGCCGACCTCCTCCGGCTCTCCGGCGGAGCCGAGCGCTTCAGCCAGCGCGGAAACGCCGAGCGCATAATACTCGTTCAGCGTACGCGCATCGTACATGGCCGCGGAGTGTATGCCCTCGTCGGGCGTCACGACTATGCACATCGGCTCGGCCGCCGCGGCGTACTCGCGCTGAGTTCCGCCGTCCCCGCGCGCGGCCTGGCTGTAGGCGTTAATCTCGCTGTTCAGGTCAAAGCCGGCCATATTACCGGCCAGAAATACGGCGCTGACGGCCAGGGCTGCGATGATTATATTCTGTACAATCCCCGCCGCCCTGCGCCGGTTTCTGTCTGCAGACCGGCGGAACCACCCGGGCTTACGCATCTTCCGGCCCTCCTACAGGCAGCCAGACGGTAAAGGTTGAGCCGTGGCCCGGACGGCTTTTGACGTCTATGCGGCCGCCGTGACGGGCGACTATCTCCTGCGCAATCGAAAGGCCGAGGCCGGTGCCTCCGCTCTCGCGGGAACGGGCCTTGTCCACGCGGTAGAAGCGGTCAAAGACCTTCTGCACGTCCTCTTTGGGTATGCCTATGCCGTTGTCCTTTACCGAGCACCAGACCTCTCCGCCGCGGACCCCGGCCTTTATGGCGATGCGTCCGCCGTCCTTTGTGTACTTGATGGCGTTGGACACCATGTTCATAATCACCTGCTCCACGCGGGCCTTGTCGCCGCGTATGCGCGGTATATCCGGTTCCGTCTCCAGCGTAAAGACGTGCCCGTGGGCCTGGGCCTCCATGCGGACGGCGTTGTACACGTCCCGCACCGAGGTCTCAAAGCTGAACTCGTCGAAGCTGAACTCTATGCTGCCCGCGTCGAAGCGGGAAAGCGTCAGCAAATCCTGAACTATCTTCGTCATCCGGTCAGATTCGTTGAGTATGACGTTCAGGAAGCGCTCTCTCGTGTCGGCCGGCATATCCGGGTCGGCGGCCAGGGTTTCGGCGTAGCTCTTGACGCCGGTTATCGGCGTGCGCAGTTCGTGCGACACGTTTGCGACGAATTCGCGGCGCATCTGCTCGCTGCGCTTGAGGTCGTCGAGCGTGTCCTCGAGCTGCACGGCCATGTCGTTAAACGTGCGCGTTAGGACGCCTATCTCGTCCTTCGAGGTGTTGTCCACCTTATCCGTGAAGTCGCCTCCGGCCACCTTCTCCGCCGCGCGGGTCAGCTCCTGTATGGGCGCTATCATCGTCTTTGCCAGCAGCAGGCTGAGAAAAACGGATATGACGAGGCCGACGGCCAGCGCTTCGACTATGATAAGCAGGAGCTGCCCGTTCAGGCTTCGCATGGTCTCGCGGTTGTCGATGATATAGATGATATAGTCGCGGCCGCCGCCCTCAACCGGAAGGGCCACGTCCATATAGTCCGCGTTCGGGTCGCTCTCGTCGCCGTTCTCGCCGTTGAGCGCAGAGACTATGTTCGGGGTTATGTCCACGAAGCCGTTCTCAGGCCTGACTGAGCCGGCCAGCCACTCGCCCGTATCCCCGGAAAGTATGTGGTAGTTGCGCGTGCCGCTGTCTATGCCTAGACGCCCTGCATAGACGCCCAGCATCTCGCTCATAAGCTCGGTGTCGTCGTTTTCCGCGGCGTCGCGCAGGGAATCCGCCAGCTCCTGGTCGGCGAACACCTCGGCCATGCGGTCGTAGAAGTCGTTGAGATAGAAGCTGCGCACTCCCCTCGTCAGAAACACGCCGGCGACAACCATCAGCGCAATTATGAGGAACAGTATTATGAGTACAAGCTTTGTATAAAGGCTGCGGTTCATGCCCTCTCCCTCAGTCGGCGAAGTAGTAGCCCGCTCCGCGCTTTGTTATGACGTACTGCGGCTCGGAGGGGTTCGTCTCTATCTTTTCACGCAGGCGGCGCACCGCCACGTCCACGGCGCGGAGGTCGCCGAAGTAGTCGTACTGCCAGACGGCGCTCATGAGCTCCTCGCGCGTCACCACCTTGCCCGGGTTCTCGGCGAGATACTTTATGAGCTCATATTCGCGCTGCGTCAGCTCCACCTCGCGGCCATCCCTGCTGACTGTGCGTCTGGCGCGGTCTATGACCAGGTCCTTTGCCCGCAGTATATCCGCGTCGGAACCCGGCTGCTGCGGCAGCATGCTGGCCGCCCGGCGCATGTTTGTGCGCACGCGCGCTATGAGCTCGCGCATGGAAAAGGGCTTCGTGATATAGTCGTCCGCGCCGAGCTCGAGGCCGAAAACCTTGTCCGTCTCCTCTTCACGGGCGGTTATCATGATTATGGGCACGTTGTTCCCCTCGGCGCGAAGCGTGCGGCAGACCTCGAAGCCGTCCATGCCGGGCAGCATGACGTCCAGCAGTATTACGTCCGGGTCCTCGCTGCGCGCCAGGCGCAGGCCCTCCGTGCCGTCATAGGCGCAGATCGCCCTTGTACCGTCCTTCTCCAGATTGTACTTGAGTATGTCTACAATAGAGCGCTCGTCGTCTACTATCAGGACCTTTCTCTCCATCCCTCTGCCTCCAGGTAGCGCCGCGCCTTGAGCACGGCTATAATGGTTTTTCCGTCGTCTATTTCCCCGGACATGACCATGTCCGTCAGCATATCCAGCGAGTGCTTTTCGACGCTGAGGAACTCGCCCTCGTCCGGGTGGGCCTCCCCCCTCTTCAAATCCAGCGCCAGATACAGGTGCAGCACTTCGGTTGAAAAGCCGGGCGACGTGCAGCACTCGCCCAGATAGACCATGCGTCCCGCCTCAAGCCCCGTCTCCTCGCCGAGCTCTCTCGCCGCCGCGGGCAGAGGCTTCTCCCCCGCGTCAAGCTTCCCGGCCGGAATCTCCAGCATCTCGCGCTGGAACGGATATCTGAACTGCCTCACGCACCAGACGGTGCCGTCCTCCTCGACAGGTATCACTCCCACGCCGCCCGGGTGCTCTACCACCTCGCGCCTGACTATGCTCCCGTCCTCCAGCTGGGCGCGGTCCATATGTACATTTACAATAACGCCCCTGTAAAGGGTTTCGCCGCTTATTCTCTTTTCAAAAGACATATCATTACCTCCCGGCAGTTCAAAATCAAACTGCCCCATATATATTACCATAATACGCTCCGCAATTCCAGCCCCAACCTCCACAAGCTGAAACACAATTGTAATGTTGCGGCGGTTTATTTTTCCGAAGCTCTGTGCTATACTTTATTAAGCTTCGGGTTTTACGGCCTGAGCGCATTTCATTCCGGAGGTGAGCTGTTCTTGGCGCGTGCGCAGGGTATAAAGCAGATAGCGCAAAACCGCAAGGCGTTCCACGATTACTTCGTGCTGGAGCGCTACGAAGCCGGTATAGAGCTTTTCGGCACGGAAGTCAAGAGCATACGCGCCGGGACCGTCAACCTCAAGGATTCGTTCTGCACCATAAAAAACGGGGAAATTTTTGCCCGCGGGCTGCATATAAGCCCCTATGAAAAGGGCAATATTTTCAACAGGGACCCCATGCGTCCGAAGCGTCTGCTCATGCACAAGCGCGAGATAATGAAGCTCAACGCCCGCGTAATGCAGGACGGCGTCGCGCTCATACCCCTCTCGCTCTATTTCAAGGACGGGCGCGTAAAGCTGGAGCTCGGCCTCTGCAAGGGCAAGAAGCTCCACGACAAGCGGGACGCGGAAGCAGAAAAGACCGCCAGACGCGATATGGACCGCGCAATGCGCGAGAGGTATTAGGAGGCTGCATATGAAAAAAATTCTTTCAGGCCTGGCCGCCCTCGCGCTGGTCTGTGCGTTGAGCGCGGGGGCATACGCGGATTCTTCGCTCACGGACGTGACGCCCGGCAGCTGGTTCTACAATGAAGTCAGCGAAATGGTCGCCGCCGGCATAATAGACGGCTACGAGGACGGCACTTTCAGGCCCGACCGCACGGTCACCGTCTCGGAAGCCGTAACAATGGCCGCCCGCATAACCGGAGCCCCCACCGGCGAATTGGACGGTTTCTGGGCGGGGGTTCAAATGGATCACGCCTACCGCTCCGGCTGGATAAGCGAAAGCGACGTGCCCCGCGGCTCGTTCAACACCGCGGTCACCCGCGAGCTTGCCTGCAAAATCATCGCCGCCGCCTTCGGCATAGGCTACCCTGCCGGCACAACCCTGCCGTTTGCCGACGCCGGCAGCATCGGCGAATCATACACCGGAAGCGTTCTGTCTCTGTACGCCAACGGCCTTCTTAACGGCTTTGAGGACGGCACGCTCCGTCCCCAGGACACTTTGACCCGCGCCCAGGCCGCCACGCTGCTCTACCGCGCCGACCGCCTCGCATCCGGGGAACCTGAGAGCGAAAATTCCGTCATAACAGCGGCCGGATACAGCGCGCAGGAGGTTATAGACTATTTCTGCGAGGTGGCGCTCGGCTCTGAGTACGGGGACGCCGAGGAGGTCGTGATACGCTGGGCGCAGCCGGTTTATTACTCCATATCCGGCCCCGCCACGGACGCCGACCTCTCGCTTATCGGCCGCCTGTGCGACGCTCTCAACCTCATACCCGGATTCCCGGGCATACACGAGGCTCAGGACGAGGCGTCCGCAAATCTGAAGATACGCTTCGTCAGCTCCGAAGACATGTACAGCCTGACCGGCGACTTCTTCAACGGCTACGTAACCGTCTGGTACAGCGGGGAATACAGCATCTACGACGGCGAAATATACTATCTCTCAACAATAGACCAGGAATCCCGCAACCCGGTAATTGTCGAGGAGCTCATCCAGTCTCTCGGCCTTCTGACCGACAGCTATGACTATCCCGAGAGCATATTCTATCAGTATCACACCGACACCGACTGGCCCACAACGCTTGACTGGGCGCTTGTACAGCTTCTGTACAGTGACGCGCTGCGTCCCGGCATGTATGAATCCGCCGTGCGGACCGCAGCCGCCGCGCTGGTAAGATAAAAGAAAGGAAGAATGCATATGTCCAATCCCGTAGTAACCATTGAGATGGAAAGCGGCGGCGTCATAAAGCTGGAGCTCTATCCCGAGCTGGCGCCGAACACAGTGAATAATTTTCTCAGCCTCGTTAAAAGCGGCTTTTACGACGGGCTTATCTTCCACCGCGTAATACCCGGCTTCATGATACAGGGCGGCGACCCTCAGGGCACCGGCATGGGCGGCCCCGGTTACCGCATCAAGGGCGAGTTCAAGCACAACGGCTTTTCCAAGAACAATCTCAAGCACGACCGCGGCGTCCTCAGCATGGCTCGCAGCATGATGCCCGATACGGCCGGCAGCCAGTTCTTTATAATGCACGACAAAGCCCCTCACCTCGACGGCGAATACGCCGCCTTCGGAAAGGTCATTGAGGGCATGGACGTGGTCGATGAAATTGCGGATACCCCCACCGACTACAGCGACCGGCCCAAAACCGAACAGCGCATGAAAAAAGTCACCTGCGATACCTTCGGCGTTGACTACCCCGAGCCGGTGAAGTTCTGACAGATACCAAATTATCCTCTTCCCCACCGCGGCGCAAGGCAGCGAAGCGCACCTTGCGCATGACCCACACCAACAAAACCGGAGCCCAGCGAAGCGGGTCCGGTTTTGAGAGGAAGAACAAACGGAGCGAAACG
>CALXGL010000150.1 GCA_944387825.1 uncultured Oscillospiraceae bacterium
CGGGATCGCTGGCGGGGCTGGTGTTCTCAGAGGGTTCCTCGCCGCAGGCGGCCAGCAGGCCGATGCAGAGCACGAGGGAGAGGATAATGGCAAGAGTCTTTTTCATCTTTGCGGTTTCTCCTTCAACAGAATTTCGTTCCTATGTAATCAAGAACGTTTTCAGATGTGGGGCCGGCTCGCGCCGGCACTTATAAATTACAAACGCTCTGTTAAATAGAAAAGCCGCGCTATGTTAAATCTGCGTAAAATCGCGTTTTTATTCGCGCAATTTGCGCAAAACAGGCGCAAAAAAGCGCGATGTCAACACATCGCGCTTTTGATTTCGCATTTTGCCTCAGACCGCGGATATATCGCCCCAGTCGGGGACCTTGACCGTTATCTGCTCCTCGCTGGACCTCTTTGCGGCGAGGGAATAGATAAGGGCGCTTATGCCGTCGGCCAGCGGGGTCTCGAAGGGCCTGCCCTCGCGGAGGCATTCCTGGAAGCTCTCGTGGGCGTAGAAAATGACGTCTCCGGTGGCGTGGTCATAGCTGTCGTTGAACCTGATGCTCTCCGCGTAGGGCATGTCCTCGGTCTTCCAGGTCAGGTTCGTAAACTCGAACATGCCCTCGCCGGTGAGGAAGATGCTGCCTTTGGTGCCTATATAAGCCCTCGAGCAGGTGGGGATGTCGCAGGCCCAGCTCGCGGCGATGGTGCCTATCGCGCCGTTGCGCAGGCGTATGGAGATGCTGGTGTGGTTGTCGAACCTGGGCACGCTCGCGAGGGTGCCGGTGTAGTTGCAGCTTATGGTGTCGAAGCCGCCGGCCATGGCGGTGATAAGCTTCCAGTCGTGGCTGACGCTCTCGACGGTCATGCCGCAGGCGAGGTCGGGGTCGGTGCGCCAGCTCGCGCCCATGTTCTTCGCGTGGAAGCCGAAGCCGGGGCTGAGGCGGGAAAAGGCGATGTCCACGGGCTCGCCGAACATGCCGGTCTTTACGAGCTCGAGCATCTTGCGGTAGGCCGGGCGGTAATAGTGGGCGAAGCCGACCATTATCTTCGCGTCATACTTCTCCGCCAGCTCCTTGAGCTTCTTCGCGTCCTCCATCGTGACGCTGACCGGCTTCTCCAGATAGAGCGGGACGTGGTGCCTGAGCACCATCTCCACATAGTCGAGCCGCTTCGTGGGCGGGGTGGAGATAACCGCGTAGTCGCTGCCGGGCATGTAGGACTCAATTTCGTCGTAGGCCGCTATGGGGCAGCCGAACTCCTCGGAGACTATCTTCGCGTTGGTCTCGCTGATGTCGAAGCAGCCGGTGATGCTGCCGCCCAGGCGGACGACGGCGCGGCCGTGGTGGCGGGCTATGTCGCCGCAGCCGATAAGAAATACCTTCATATCTACCCTCCTGACTTATTTGACCATGCCGGGGACATTTCAGCCGCGTCCCGGCAGTGATGCCGTTTGTGGCGGGCCGCCGCCCTCCTGCGGGCGGGGCGCCTATTCCTCTATCCAGGCGATTGCGCGGCCGGGTGCGCCGCCGCAGTCCTTCATCTTGAGCGGCAGGAAGGCGAAGTTCCAGCGCTCCTCCTCGAGCAGCTCGCGGGGCAGGAAGAGCTCCTCGCCGTACCAGATGCCCTTGCTCAGGCAAATCTTGTGGGTCGGGCCGCCGCCGTCCTCGCCCTTGGGGCCGCCGACGCTCATGCCGTCTATGCACACGCCCTTGACGCCGTGCTCAACCATCCACTCGGCGCCGTCGGGCTTGAGGTAGCTCCAGTTGTCTATGTAGTCGGGGTTCCAGCCGCGCTTGTAGCCGTAGCCGGTGCAGAGCAGGACTATGTCGCCGTGCCTGACCCTGTCATTGTACTTCTCCAGCTCTGCCCGGCCTATGCCGAAGTGCTCGGGCGTGTCGAAGAAGTCGAGCGCGACGGCCTCGCCCACGAGGTTCTCAACCGGGTAGTCGGCGGCGTCCATGCCGTCGGCGAAGTGGTGCTGCGGCGCGTCGAAATGGGTGGCGGTGTGGGTGTTCATGTACATGCGCTCGGACTGGTAGCCCTCCTTCGGGATAAGCGTCTCATAGTTTATCTCGCAGAGCTCATAGGGCAGATAGCCCGGGTTGTTGTGGAAAAAAGTCTGGGAACAGTCGATGAGCTTCTTGATTTTCATTTGTATTACCTCCTGACAGTATCAGTTCTTGCCCTTGCGTTTTTTGTTCTTTCCCGCGGCCATGCCGACGTATACGGAAATAACTATGACGAGACCGGTGACGGCGCCGGACCAGAAGGAATTTATCCTCAGCAGGTTGATGCCGTTGTTTATACCGTTCTGGAGCAGCGTGCCTATCAGCGCGCCGAAGGCCGTGCCCATGCCTCCCGAGAGGCTGGCGCCGCCTATACAGGTCTCGGCTATGGCGTCGAGCTCCATGCTCACGCCGGCGGTTACCTCGACGGTCATGAGCCTCGAGGCGCCGAGCAGGGCGGCAACTGAAGAGAGGAAGCCGCTCACAGTATAACATATAATCTTCACGCGGTCTACCGGAATACCTACGAGCCTCGAGGCCTCCTCGTTCGAGCCGGTGGCGTAAATCCAGCGGCCGAGGACGGTCTTGCGCAGCAGGAAGTACATCAGTATGACTATGATGACCATGTACAGCATGTAGTTCTTGACTCCGGGGATGAGCTCGCCGCGGTTGAAGGCGCGGAAGGCGGTCAGCGTAATGGTCTGCGAATTGCCGCCGGCGATTATCTTCGTCATGGACGCCGCGGCGCCCTGCATGGCCAGCGTCACTATGAAGGCCGCCATCTTCACCTTCGCCACGAGCAGGCCGTTTATAAGGCCGCAGAGCATGCCCACGGCAAGGCAGACAACCACGCCGGCCGCGATGCTGTTGGTGGCGAGCATGACCAGCACGCCGCTCATGCCGGAGAGGGAATAGATGGAGCCGACGGAGAGGTCTATGCCGCCGGTTATGATGACCACGAGCTGGCCCATGGTCATAATCAGCAGCGGGGCGCTGGCCTGCAGGACGTTGAGCAGGTTGCCCTTCGTGAGCGCGGTGCCCGTCACGAAGTGAAGCACCACGTAGAGCGCTATCAGTATCAGCGTCATGCCCAGCTCGAGCTTATAGGCGCGGACAAGCTTCGCGGCCCGGCCGGAATTCTTTACGGTAGTGGGTGTATTCTCGCCCATAGCAGTTAGCACACCTTTCTTATCATGTATTGGCTGCGGTGCCTTCGGCCCGGGCGATGTAGCGCATCATGTTCTCCTCGGTTATCTCATCGCCGCGAAGTACATTCTCTCCCTTGCCGTCGCGCATTATTATCACCTTGTCGCAGAGCAGCACCAGCTCGTTCAGCTCCGAGGAGACCATGAGCACGCCCGCGCGGCCTTCGCTTGCCATGGCGCGGATGCGCTGGTATATCTCCTCCTTGGTCCGGACGTCTACGCCGCGGGTCGGCTCGTCGAGCAGCACGAGCCGGGCGTCGTCGAGTATCCAGCGGCCGAACAGCAGCTTCTGCTGGTTGCCGCCGGAGAGGGCGCTGGGCGAGCAGTCCTCGCTGGGCAGCTTTATCTGCACCTCGTCTACGACCCGGCGCATGAGCTTCTCCTCATGGCGGTCCTTTACGAAGCGGCGCCCGCTCAGGTTGCGGTGGCCCATGATTATCGTCTCAAGCACTGGCTGCCCGAAGAACAGGCCGCTTATCGAGCGGTCCTCGCCCACATAGGCCATCCTGTGGCGCAGCGATTTGCCCGGACGCGTGGGGACGAACCTGCTGCCCATGTACTCAAAGTGCATGTCGCCGCGCACGCTGCCGCCCCAGATGGCGCGCAGCACGCTGCTGCGGCCGGAGCCGGCCAGGCCCGCGAGGCCCACAATCTCGCCCTCGTGTATGGTGTAGTCCTCTATGCCGCCCTCAAAGCCGAAGGTGAGCAGCTTGGGCCTGGAGTCCAGGTCCTCCGCCGAGGGCTTCTCATACCGGGCGCTCTCGAGCTTCTCGCCGAGCATCTCGGTGACAATGTCGTCGTCGCTGATGCTGTCCATGGGCCTGCCGTCCACTACGAGCAGGCCGTCGCGCAGTATCGAGATGCGGTCGCTTATCTCGCGTATCTCGTTCATGCGGTGGGAGACGAATATTATCGCTATGCCCTGCCTTGCCAGTTCCCTTATGACGGAGAACAGGTTCTCCGTCTCCTCGAAGTTCAAAGAAGAGGTGGGCTCATCCAGCAGGATTATCGAGGCGTTCTGTCCTATGGCGCGGGCTATCTCTATCATCTGCATCTGATCGGCGCGCAGCGTGCCCACGACGTCGCGCACGCCTATGTCCCTGCCGGCGTCGCCCAGATACCGCAGCGCCTCGGCGGCTATGCGGTCGGATTCCGCCCAGTTATAGAGCCCGCCGCGGCCCACGTCGTCCGCGCTGAGCGCTATGTTCTCCGAGACGGTCAGGTGCGGCACCAGCGAAAGCTCCTGATAGACGACCGCGACGCCTTTTCGCAGGGCGTCCTTGGGTCCGCGGAAGGTGACGGGCTCGCCGCGCAGCAGGATTTCGCCGCTGTTCGGCTGGTGGACGCCGGCTATAATCTTTATCATGGTGGACTTTCCGGCGCCGTTCGCGCCCATCAGCGCGTGCACCTCGCCGGGATAGACCGTAAGCCCCGCGTCCTTGAGCGCCACGTTGGCGTCGTAGGCCTTCATTATGTTCTTAAGCTCCAGTACCGGAGATTTCGTTTCTTGCATAGCACAACCTGCCTAACAATCGGTTTCAGCAGAGGGAGGACCGGCCTCCCTCTGCTGAGTTTGCTGGTAATATCTCAATCAATAAGCGCCGGCAGACTCGGGATAGGTGAGGCGCAGGACCTCCTGGATGTCCGCGTCGTCTATGTTCTCGGAGGTGACGAGCGGCTCGGGGGTCTGGATGACCTTCGCGTCGGCCTCGAGGCCGCTTATGGCCTTGAAGGCCTCAATGGCGGCGTAGTAGCCCTGGCCGACGGCCTCCTGGACGACGATGCCGTCGATATCGCCGCTGCGGATGTAGGCGATGGAGGCCGGCGAGCCGTCGGAGGAGACGACGGAAATCTGTCCGCTCAGGCCGGCGGTCTCAAGGCAGTCAACGGCGGCGAGGCCGGCCTGCTCGTACATGCAGTAGATGCCCTTGATGTCCGGGTTGGCGGTCAGCAGGTCGTTGCACATGTCGGTGGAGTCGGAAACGGTGAGGGTCGTGGTCTGGATGGTCTGGACGATGGTGATGCCGTTCTCCTCGCAGGCGAGCTCGAGGCCGGCCATCTTGGCCTGGGCGTTGGAGCGGTCCATGGGCAGGGCCAGGACTCCGATGCTGTCGCCGCCGAGCTCCTTTACGCGCTGGCAGAGGAAGGTGCCCGCGTCATAGCCGGAGGTGTAGTCGTCGGCGGAGATGAAGGAGAAGTAGTTGTCGGTTGTGGAGCCGATGGCGGCGATGGTCACAGGGATGCCGGCATCCTCGCAGGGGTCGAGCACGCTCGCGCAGGAGTCGGAGGAGACGGGGCTGAGAACCACGGCGTCGGCGCCGAGGGTGATGGCGGTTTCGCCGTTCTGAGCCTGAGTGGCGGCGCTGTTTTCGGCGACGTAGGTGGTGTAGGTGGCGCCGTACTCTTCGCAGGCCATCTTTACGCCTTCCTCAACCCACTGCCAGTACTCGATGTCGAGCGTGGGGGCCAGGTAGACTATCTCGGCGCCCTCTACGCTGATGCCGTCGGTGCTGATATCGTCGGTGTAGAAGAGCTCGTCGTCCTCGGCGGGCGGGGTCACCTCGGAGACGGGCTCGCCGCTCTCGCCGGCGTTGGGGTCGCCGGTGCCGCTCGGGGCGGGTTCCTCTCCGCAGGCCGCAAGGGCAAATATCATGACCAGGGCCATAAGCAATGCAATAAGCTTTTTCATTTTGTCCTCCTCATTTTTGATGGTTTCTCCGGGCCTTCGGCCGGAGCGTCTGTATGGCTATTGTAACGCAGTGTTTTTATTTTGAATACCTCTTAATTTCAGCAATTTGGGTGCAGATTTTATGCCGCAATGTCAAAAAAGCGGCAATCGTGCCCTGCCCGCTCAAAATTGTTTGGTATAAAACGCACAAAAACCTCACCCCGCTTTTGCCGCCTGTCACAAAGGCCCCCGCGCACGCCGGAGGGGGTCCCGGGGGCATTTTTACGTATAGGGGTAAAAAAGTACGATTTTAAGGCAAACGGGGGATATTTTACGATTTGAGGGCCGTTTTTAATGCGAATTCGCTTGTTTTTCACGGCGTTATGTGCTTTAATTAGTGTAACATGTTTAAGGCGGAACCGCCTTTTCAGGCTCCGCGTGCGGCGCGGACTGAGAGCGGCCGCATCGGGGAGGCGGCCTTCGGACTTTGCCCGACGGACAGGAAGGGATTTTGCAGCAATGTTAAAAGTCATGGTATGCGACGACGAGATGAATATCTGCCGGCTCATTGTCAGGCTCATCGAGTGGGAGAGACTGGGCCTCACGCTTGTCGGCACGGCGCACAACGGGCGCGACGCGCTGGACCTCATGGTTGAAGCCGGGCCGGACATCGTGCTCACCGACATACGCATGCCGGTTTACAGCGGCATAGAGCTGGCCGACAGGGCGAGGCAGCTGGGCCTGCGGGCGCGCTTTATCGTCATAAGCGGCTACGACAGCTTCGGCTATGCGCGCGACGCGCTGAAGGTCAACGTCTCCGACTATCTGCTCAAGCCCATCAATTCGCAGGAACTCAACTCCACGCTCGAGCGCGTGGCCGCGGGCATAAGGCTCGACCGCGAGCGCAAGGACAAGGTGGACAGCATGGCGAACCGCCTCCAGCACATGAGCAGCATGGAGCGGGACATCTTCATGAAGAACGTCATACTGGGCAACTCCGGCGCGTATTCGGAGGCCATGCTGCACGGCTGCGGCCTGAGCTTCACGAAGAACCGCTGCGGCACCTTTATCCTGGCCTTCGACGCTCCGCTCGGGGACGAGGGCCGGCGCGGGCTGACCGATCAGATGCTTGAAAAGCTGCGCGGCAGCCTTCTGCAGGAGGAGTATCCCTGCATGAGCGAGCTGCTGCTCTGCCGCGAGGACTCGCGCCTTTACGGCGCCTTCAATTTTGAGGACATACACGCCGCGGTTGTGCGCAACTATCTCAGCGACATATACTACGCCGCGCGGCGTCTCTGTCCCGTGCTGCCCGGCCTGCACGTGACCCTGTCCGTAGGCGAAAAGGCCCTCTCTCCCGCGGCGCTCTCCGAGTCCATGCAGAGCGCGCGAGGCCCTGCACTGCAGGGCCAACATGGGCACGGACCGCATCATCTTCCGCTCCGACCTGCCGGAGGAGCTCCTGCGCCGCCCGAGGCTGGACACGGCGGCCGTGTCCCGGCTGCGCGCCTGCCTGGACCTCTGCGACGCCGAGGCCCTCGAGAACATCGTCAGCGCGCAGTTTCGCGAGGTCCGCCCGGGCTCCAACGTCAACTACTACCTCCTCGCCTGCGAGCTGCTCGGCTTTATACGCAGCGAGGTTGTGGACGTCCCCGACGCGCCGACGCGCGAGGCCGCCTATGACGCGGCCTGCCGGGCCCTCGAGGCCGCCTGGACGCCGGAGCTGCTCTGCGCCGCGCTTCTGAATTACTGCGAAGCCGTGCTGAACACGGCCTCCCGGGGCCAGGCCCCGCCCACCGACCAGGCCATAGAGCTGGCCAAAAAATATATCGCCGAGAACTACGCAGGCGAGTGTTCGCTTCGCGACGTGGCGAATTACGCGCACCTCTCGCCCAATTATCTCAGCAGCGTATTCAAGAAAAAGGTCGGCATGAGCATGAACTCCTACATAGCCGTAGTGCGGATAAACGAGGCCAAGCGCCTGCTGAAGAGCACCGCCGAGGGCATCTACGAGATAGGCGAGAAGGTCGGCTACCGCGACCCAAAGCATTTCCGCAAGGTTTTCAAGGAAAATGTGGGCATAAGCCCGGCCAAGTACAGAAGTCTTTACCAGTGAAGGGGATGAGTCCGAGTGAAGCGCCGTCCGCAGAGTTTAACGGGCGCGCAGGCCGCGCGGCTGGCCTGCGTGCTGCTTGCGCTGGCCGCCGCGTTCACGCTTGCGCTCACGCTGCTCTCGCGCCGGGCCTTCGTCCTGGGCGCGGCCGCCCTGGCGCTGCTTTTGCTGGCGGCCGCGGTCATACTGCTGCTTGTCCAGCCGAAGCTCATCCAGCACGACCTCGCGCTCAAGGCCATACGCGCCGCCGCTCCCGGGCAGGAGGGACAGGCCGGCCGGGAAAGCGCGCCCCTGGGCGTGCTCCTGGACGAGACTCTGCAGCACCTGCGCGCCAACTATCTGCGCGTGCTCTCCCGGAACCAGAATTCCCTCATGGTGCTGCAGAACCAGATAAACCCCCACTTCCTCTATAATACGCTCGATTGCATCCGCGGCGAAGCCGTGGAGTGCGGCATGGAAGACGTGGCCAGCATGGTAGAGGCGCTCAGCGCCTTCTTCCGCTACAGCATAAGCTCCGGCGACATGCTGGTCCAGCTGCGCGACGAGCTGCACAACATAGACATATACTATCAGATACAGAAGTACCGCTTCCGCGACCGCATCCGGCTGGAGGTGGAGTGCGCGGACGAGCACGCGCTCGACTGCTACCTGCCCAAGCTCACGCTCCAGCCTATAATAGAAAACTGCATCCTGCACGGTCTCGAGCTGCGCGACAGCGACGGGCTCATCGCCATACACATAGAACTCACGGACCGGCGCTGCATCATAACCGTCTCGGACAACGGCTGCGGCATGAGCCCCAACAGCGTGGACATGCTGCGCCAGAGGCTCAACAGCAAGCTGGACCTCGGCGACGAGCGCGGCATGGCGCGCCACGGCATAGCGCTGTACAACATAAACCAGCAGCTCAAGCTGCTCTTCGGCCCGGAATACGGGATCTCCGTCTCAAGCGAGCTGGGCGTCGGCACCGAAATGGAGATACAGATACCCGCCGTGTACCGGCGGTGTTCGCTCGTCGGAAGCGAGGCGCAGGCATGAAGCGGGAACTGCTGCGCTTTCAGGATGTGAGCAAGTCCCACCGCACGCAGGAGGTCTTCCGCAGCCTGAGCTTCGACGTATTTGCCGGCGAGACCGTCGGCATGCTCATACCCCCGCTCTCCGGCAAGACCACCATGACGCGCATACTGCGCGGCGAGGAGGACTACGCGGGCGAAATATATTTCTGCGGCAGGCCCGTCAAGAAGAACCTCAAGGCCATGAACGCAAGCGGGGAAATCCTCTGCCTCTCGCGGCAGTCGCCGCTCATACCGGCGCTGAGCATAGGCGAGAACATGTTCCTCGCCGCCGGACGGAGGCCCTGGCGGTTCATAGACGGCCAGAAGGACAACGAGGCCGCGCAGGCCTATCTGGACGAGCTGAACCTGAACATCTCCGCGGACGAGCCCGTGCGGGCGGCGGACATCTATACCAGGCACATGGCCCAGATAGCCGCTGCGATGCGCTCCGGCGCCAGGCTGCTGGTGTACGACGACCCGAGCGCCTATTACGACAAGGAACAGCTCCGCTCCCTCAAGGACGTCCTCCGCCGCCTGCGCGAGCGCGGCGTCGCGGTGCTGTACCTCGCCTCCGCCTCCTTTCCCATGGAGCTGAGCATGTTCGACAGGCTCGTTGTAATCAGGGACTACCGCAAAGTGCGCACCATCTTCCACCCGGACGACAGCCTTCTCGCAAGCATGGACCGCGCCCCCTCCGTTCCGGAGAGTGCCGCCGCGGCGGCGCAGAAGCCGCCCGAGCGCTCCCCCGGCGTCTCCCCGGCCCTGAGCCTGCGCGGAGTCCGCTCCGAGGGCCTGCCGGAGATAAACCTGGTTGTGGAAAAGGGCTGCGCCGTGGGCGTGTCCGCCCGCCGCATAGCCACGCTGCAGCACTTTGCCGCGCTCTTCTCGCCGCACAGCGAATACGCGCAGCCCGTTTACGGCAGCTTTTCGGTGGACGGAAAAATACGCCGCGGCTCGGAGCTGTTCGGCGACTTCGGAGTAAAATACGTCGTGCTGGACGATACCTTTGCCCACGACCAGCTGCTCACTGGCCAGTCCATACTGGACAACGTCTATCTGCCCGTCTCCCGCTCCCGCCGCATGGGCATGCTTTCGTTCAACAACGGCTTTCGCCGTTCGCTGCAGCAGGAGATAGAGGCCCGGCTCGGCATTTCTCCGGAGCGGCAGGCCCTGCCCGCGTCCGTGCTGGACACGAACGAGGCGCAGGAGCTTGTGCTGTTCCGGCTGGAGCTGCAGAACCCCGCCTTTGTCGTGTACGCCACCTCGTACACGCAGATAGACCGCAGGCTGCAGGAGCTGCTGCTGCAATACTTCCGGCGCTATCTCCGGGCCGGCACCGGCCTGCTTATAGCCGCGCCCAACCTGGAGCTCTTCTCCCCTCTCATAAGCTCCAGCTGCGACCTGGACGCCGCGGGGTAAATCTGAAATGCAAAACGGCCATTGCCGGAAGGTTCCGGCAATGGCCGTTAAAGCTTTGCTCTTTTATTTGGCCGGGGACGCTTTCCCCGCCAGCTTGTTCACAACGTAGCAGAGCAGCATCGTTATGAGCACGCTCGGCAGCGTGTAGCCCGTCGGAAGGTCTACGTGCATCATGAGGCGGTAGACCGCGAGGCCGACGGCCCAGACTATGAGGTTCGGCCAGTCGAAGGCGGCGGCGAAGCTGTTCTTCTTCAGTATGAAGTAGGTCGTGAGCTGCACGGCTATCATGGGCGCGAACACGCTTCCTATGAGGTAGAGGAAGTTCATGATGTTGTCCATGTTGAAGAGGCAGGCGCCCACGGTGCCTATGACGGTGGCGATGATGCCCATGGTCTTGCCGTT
>CALXGL010000151.1 GCA_944387825.1 uncultured Oscillospiraceae bacterium
CTATCTCGGGGGCGATCTTCTCGCCGTCCTCGTAGTAGCGGGTGCAGGCCTCGGTGCTGATGGTGAAGCCCTGGGGCACCGGCATGCCGATGTTGGTCATCTCGGCCAGGTTCGCGCCCTTGCCGCCCAGAAGCTCACGCATGTTGGCGTTGCCTTCGGAAAACAGGTAAACGTACTTTTTGCTCATCCTTCAACGTCCTTTCAGAATATATGAAGTGTTTAACCAGCAAAGCGTTTGACACGATTCAGACGTATCATACAACCAAAGGGCAGTATATCATCTTTTCTGCCGTTCTTCAAGTAAAATCTTTGCTTTTTACTCCGCCATTATTCATGCTTTTTGCCCGTAAATCGGGCATTTTTCCGTCAATGCGCCCCACAATTGCCCAGGCAGTCCGAAATCCGGGCAAAATCCTCCGCGGACAGGGTCTCTCCGCGCGCCTGCGGGCTTATCCCGGCGGCCTCCAGGGCCGCGAGCACCGCCTCGCGCGTGAAGCCGCCGAGGCCGTTTGTGAGCGCGTTGGAGAGGGTCTTGCGCCGCTGGGAAAAGGCCGCGCGCACGCAGCGGAACATGAGCGCCTCGTCGGCAACCCCGCAGGGCGGCTCCGCCCTCGGCGTCAGCGTCACGACGCTGCTGGTCACCCTGGGGCGCGGCATGAAGCACTCGGGCGGCACGTCGAAGAGCCGGCGCACCGCGCAGTGCCAGTTTACAAACACGGTGAACGCGCCGTAGTCCTTCGTGCCCGGCCGCGCGGCCAGGCGCAGCGCCACCTCGCGCTGTATCATCACGGTCATGCGCTCGAAGCAGCCGGCCTCGATGAACGCGGCCAGCAGCGGAGTGGTGACGGAGTAGGGCAGGTTGGCGCAGACAAGCGGCCGCAGCGCGCCCGCCCTCTCGCGCACGATACCGGCGAGGTCGAGCTTAGCCGCGTCGCCCCAGACTATTTCCACGTTTTGATACTCGCCCAGCGTCTCGGCGAGGACGCCGCGCAGGGCGTTATCCAGCTCTATGGCGACCACCTTCCCCGCGCGCCGCGCCAGCTCGCTCGTAAGGCAGCCCACGCCGGGGCCGACCTCGAGCGCGAGGGCGTTTTCATCCGCGCCCGAGGCCTCGGCTATGCGCCGGGGCACGGAGGGGTCGATGAGGAAATTCTGCCCCAGCGCCTTTGAGAAGCGGAAACCGTGCCGCTCCAGCAGCGCCTTCACCTCGGCGGGGCTGGTGAGACGTATTTCAGCCATCTATGGCGCACCTCGCCGCGCCTATCGCCGTCGCGCAGACGCAGTTGTCGGGGATAATGTACTCGAGCCCGTATCCGTCCACAAAGCGGCGGAAGTTGGCCCGCGCGGGCCCGCTGTTCGCAACGCCTCCCGTGACGACGACGGCCTCCGCGCCGCAGCCCTTGCAGGCGAGCAGGCCCATCGTGCCGACGACCTGGAAAATGAGCGTGGCTATGCCCGCCGCCCAGTCGTTCGCGCCGGCGTCTGGGTTGTGCCGCGCGAGGTTGCTGGCGGTGAGGTCGGCGGTGAGGCTGCCGTGCTGCTCGACGAAGTCGCCTATCGTGAGGTCAACCTTGTTGGTGTCCCCGGCCATGGCCAGGACGTCGAAGTCGCGCACGCGGCGCACGCCGAGTATCTTCTCCGAGAGTCCCGTGAGCGTGCCCGCGCCCACTCCCGTGCCGCACAGGTGCGTGAAAACGCCGCCCTTCGCGTGGACGAAGGCCGTGCCCGTGCCCATGCTGGCGACGACAATGTTGTCGCGTCCGGAGAGCCAGGTGCCGCCGCGGCCTATGGCCTCGGCCTCGGGCACCGTTACCGTTTTAATTCCCAGCCGCTCCAGCCCGGATTTGCGCGCGGAGAGCCCGGTCAGGACGACGGCCTCCGCCGCCATGAGGTCGAGCCCCAGCTTCTCGCAGAGCGCGGGGACGTCCGTCTCCCTGCAGCGCTCATAATGGGCGGCGGCTATCCTGTCTCCCTCCAGCGCCGCGAGCTTTATCGCGGACGCGCCCATGTCTATGCCTATTACCATCTCTCTGTTCTCCCCTTTTCTCCTGCCTCATTCGGGCATGTACTGCGCCGCGGAGTCGATAACGACGTTCCCGTTTGCGTCCAGCAGCGGCGTGATGCCGGAGACGGCGAGGCCGACGGTCGCCAGGTAGTTCACTCCCGTCTTTGTGTCCACGAGCACATACATCGCGCCGAAGCCTAAATCCTGCTGCTCCTTTACAACAAAGCGCTTTTCCTTCTTGGCCATTTCAGTGCCTCCTCAAAGCAGTTTTTCGTAAGCGTTCCTGAGCGAATCGTGCGCCGGGTCTACGCTCGACAGGTCCACGACGCCGCAGAATTTATAGCCCAGCTTCCCGCAGAGCCGGTTCATCGCACGGTTGTCGCGGTGCGTATCCACGCGCACGCTCTGCCTGCCCATGCCGGCGGCCAGGTCCTCCGCGAGCGAGAACATCTCGCGCGAGAGCGAGGTGTGCCGGAACTCGTCCGCCGCCATGGCGCGGTGTATGACGGCGTAATTCTCGCCCTCGCTGAGCCAGGCGCCGTCTATGCCGCGGTAGCACTCCTCCGGCCGCATGGAGACGCACTCATAGCCCGCGATTTCGCCCTCGTGCTCGAAGACCCAGCCGCGCCCGGCGGCTATGTCGGCCTCGAGGGATTCGCGGTTCGGATAGCCCTCCTGCCACTGGTCCACGCCGCTTGAACGCAGATATTGCTTCGCCTGCTCAAGTATGTCGAGCAGCGCGTCCATGTCCTCCGGCGCTGCCCGGCGCGGCTCAAACCTCAGTTTCAGCTTATCCGGCAGACGTTCGTACTTTATCTCTTCCACGAGCTTTATGTCCTCCTTTGAGGCCAAATTCAGCTTCTCAAACATATCCGGCCGCTTGTCCATCGTGCGTTCGAGCTGTTTTTTGCGCCGCCAG